>PLBX01000445.1:0-7925 GCA_003135495.1 Acidobacteriaceae bacterium
AACCTTCTTGACTCCTTTGAAGGGCTCCAGGTTTTGCGTCGGTTTTTCATCTACGAATGTGCTCATTTGTTTTTGTCCTTTCCGGCTATGAATAACGCCACGCGTCGAGCTGGCGTTATCCCCGCAGCCCAATCCATTGCGTCAGCGGTTCCGCTTTGCCTTTTGCCGCGTTGAATACGATCTCGGTCGTCTTCTCCACGTCCGGCACGATTATTTCGCGGCCACCCAGTCCACCGATGAAACCAATGACCGGCGGCCTGGTGCTGCTGCCGGTGTACATCGCGGACCGAACTTCCGTCGCCACTACGCCACTCAGGTTCGGTGAACCGAACGAGAAGTCGCGATCGATTATACCCACGGCCTTGAAACGGCCCAGGCACTTGGCAAGCTCCGGACCGGGAAACGGCCGGAACCAGCGCAGGCGAACGAACCCAACTTTCTTGCCTTCTTCGCGCAGCTTCCGGATTGCAACCTTGACCGGCGTCGAAAGGGTCCCCATGCCCAGCAGTACGACTTCCGCATCTTCGGTCATATATTCTTCGAAGAACGGATTGCCGTACTTGCGTCCGAACGTTTTCTCGAAATCGGCATAGATTTCGCGAATCACGTCGCAGGCGATCTCGGTGACTGCATAGTTCTGCCGTCGAACCTCCATCACCCAGTCTTCGTTGACCTGTGGGGCCACCGAAATGACGTTGTCGGGGTGGAACAGCAGATCGCCGCGATTGTAGCGAGGCAGGAACTTTTTAACCTGCTCTGCCGACGGGATCTGTACCAAGGCTTGCGAGTGGGTGAGAAATGCGCCGTCGCAACTGATGGCCAAAGGTACGAAGATGCGGCGGTCTTCCGCCACACGATAGGCAATCAGTGCCATGTCCAGTGCTTCCTGCGCGCTATCGACCCAGGTCAACATCCAGCCCAGGTCGCGGACGGCAAGAGCATCGTTGTGTTCCACGCCGAAGGCGCCGGGATCGTCGAGCGCCCGGTTGCCCACCATGCACACCATGGGGACGCGGAGAGCCGGACTGACGGTCAGCGCTTCCATGGCGTACATCCAGCCCACGCCGCTCGAACCGCAGAACACGCGTGCTCCGCAAACCGACGCGTGCTTTACGATTTCAAATTGTGAATGCTCGCCTTCCGCCACGATAAATTCGCAGTCCATTTCGCCATCTGCTACCAGTTGGCTGATGTACTGCATCACCGTGTCGTAAGGCCGGATTGGGTAAGCCGTGACTACGTCGACGTCGGCCAGTTTGCATGCAATCGCAATGGCCTCGGCGCCGGTAATCAGGGCTTCCTGCTCGTGGATTTTCTTCTTTTCCTCAACCGGTATTGTTAGTGTCGCCATGTCAATCTCCTTGTCTTCATGCTTGCCCGCCGGGCCACTAGCCTTTTTTAGCGATTTCCAGGGCTTCGGGGATCTGTTCTTGATACTGACCACGATAACGGAATCCATTCGACCGCTTCTCCATCGGTTCGGCCTTCTGGATGGTGGTTTCCAACCATTTCAAATAGGCGTCTTTGTCTTTTCTGAACTCCGCCCACTGGCTGTTGTTATCGTGGAATTCGGATTCGTTCACCATGGTGATGCAATCCTTCACTGGGCAAACATCTTCGCAAATGCCGCAACCGCAGCACGACTTGAGATTGGCATCATAGGTGCCGTCCGGGGCGACGTCGAAAGACGCATCCGGGCAGTTGAGCCAGCACAACGTGCACTTGGTGCAAGTTGAGAAGTTCACAACCGGCCGTTCGGTGCGCGTCGAGTACTTCTTGAACAGCTCGTTGCGGACTGGCCGGAAGCCACCGACTTGCTTGGTCACCGGGTCCGCGTACGGGCCGCCCTGCGGCTGACCCTTGACGGACACGCCGCCCCGCATGTCCTTCCATCCGGGCAGGTCGAACTTGAATAATTCTTCGGGATTGCCCTGGCCCGCTTTTACATCGACGGTAGCGAAGCGCTCGAAGTCGAGGCGAGCGGAAGCCACTTTCGCGGAGCTCTTCAGCTTGTCGTTGATGAATTGCTCCACCGACTTCAAGCTAAACAGTTCCGGCAGCGCCTTGGCGATGGCGCCGAGGACGCGGACGTCGGTGTGGTCATCCTTATAAACCCACATGCCGGAGAAGCTGGTAATGCCTTTCACGATTCCCAGCTTGTAAGGCTTTTCCCGGCGGTGAATGCTCTTCAGCAGGGTAGGTGCGTCCTCCAGAGAAATTACGATGAGAGTGCCCCCCGGTTTGAGAGCGCGATGCACCGGCAGCATGCCGTACCATGCCCACGACTCCACGCCCTTGCAGAGCGTGTCATCGAGAACTACAGTCACGTCGACTTGCTTCGGCTCGTACTGCGCCATTCCCTCTTCGAGCGTCTGCTCGTCGTTGGCGACGATAGCAAAACCCTTAGCTGGAATCCCATTGCGTTCCGGAGCATCACCATAACGGCCAAAAGAAATGCCCAGTTTGCCTTCGTTATGCGCGGCTAAAACAATGTCGCGCGTTATGTTCTTGGCCAGAGTCTTCTGAAAGACCCCTCGGTAGACCACTTCAATGGCTAATAGTTGGCCCATTGTGCAACCTCCATTCTTTTACAAATTCTTCAGTACTATGGTTTCAATTTCCTGCAGATGCCTGCGCATCGCCGCTTCGGCGGCAAATGCGTTGCCTCGCTTCAGCGCGGAAAAAATTCGACGGTGGCCGGCTAGCGACTTTTTTTGCCGCCCTTCCACCTGCAGCGAGAGCTCGCGATTCTCACGCAACAAATCCATCAACACGTCGACCACTTTCAAGACGGCCCGGTTATCTGACGCCAGCGCAATGGCGTAATGAAATTCAGAATCCTCTTCGATTCCAACTTCATCCGCGTCCACCTTCTTCTGATGTCGACGAAGAATGTCTTCCATTTCGGCAATTTCATCCTGACTAATTCTTCGGGCCGCGCGGTACGCGAGAGAGGGTTCAATCATTTTGCGGACATCGAGCAAATCCGCAATCATCCTTTTCTTTTCAAACAATGCTCTGGCCAAGGGATTGCTTGCGGCTGCGGAAGGATCGCAAACCACTGTGCCAATGCCCTGGCGTGGCTCCAGGAGGCCTACTAATTCCAAACTGCGAATAGCATCCCGTACCGAAGTGCGGCTCACCCCCAGCATCTGGACAAGTTCACGTTCGGAAGGAAGAAGATCGCCAGGCTTTAGACCTTCGGCAATGTGGCGCTCTAATTGTTTCGCAACCTCCTGATAGATCTTGTTTCTGGAGATTGCTTCAAAATCGATTTGCGGGAATGACTCAGTTTCTATCATCGCAATGGTCTGATGACTGACCACTCCATATCAGTCCCGGAACAAAAACGATGCAATGATCGAAATCACCATTGAATGTGATGTGAGGTGAGATAAGATGCGATTCGTACGAGAGTGCTGCCGAATATTGGTGGCAACTCTCACGCGGAATGGGCAAGACGTCCTAGTCAAGGCTGAAATACCGCACGGGTCCGGTAGCGAAAATGGACTAGGCGAGAGGAGAGACGGAAAAAATCGCTTCCGCATTCGGATTGGCCAAACGGAGCGCAGACAGCGCGCAACTCGATCTAAACGATTGAAAAGATGGTGAGCGCGGTAGGAATCGAACCTACAACCTACTGATTAAGAGTACTTGTGGAACGCAGAATCAACGATTTAGAGCAGTTTGTATGGATTCAGATTCGCTAGTAAAAATGCGGGTTCGAGCCGCTTTGCCCTAACGTGCAACTCAACGTATCCAACCCGCCACTGGGCACAATTTTGGGCACACTGCTGGTATGGAAGCAATCGGTGTACTTTTTCAAACCTTAGGAATTACTAGTAACAATCCCGCGAAAACTTAACATTTCTTAACAAAGTCGCATAATTGTCGAATGTGCTGACTCTTCAAGTGGTGTTGAGTTGAGTAAAACTGCACTGATGGCTCCTTGCTCGGACTTCGTATTTCCAGCGGCTCTCTCACAGAGGTCCAGCCTACCCGTAGCAGTTGTTAGACGCTGAGTGTCGAATTAAAATAGTTGTAGGGGGATATTTCTGGCCGTCATTCTTCAATTGAGTTGGTGCGATCCCGACAACGACATCAAGCGCTATCCTGTCGTTTTGGATGGGATTAACGAAAGGATTCATGCACCTTCAGTAGAGTACGTTTTTCTCGATACGAGGGAGCAAATACAGGAATTGCACCAACGGATAGCGACGCATGTTCCCGCAGGAGAAAAGCCCTTCATCGCTACAATATTTGCAGGTGCGGGCAGTGCCAGAGAAATTTGGACAGCGATGATAACCCCTGTCTGATTTCGACAACCGCGCGGGATTATTTTTTCAAATCTACTGGCCAGCTATCAGGGCGTTCAACGCTCGTGCCCGCTGAGATGCGTTACCCACTGTTCTCCTAGTTTCGGATTTTGGATCTTGGTAACACCCCCCGATTGCTCCAAGCTGCGGGGATTTCGGCGGTTGGCATTTCTCCGCTCATGGCCTTCAGCACTAAAGCTACTCGTAGGCGAGTGCCAAGCTCTACCCACTGCGTACTCTGCACGTTACCACAGAGAATCTGATTGTTTCCGTATACGAATCCAGTGATTGCCCCAGTAGTAGGATTCGCTCTCATATCAAACTTGCACAACGGTCGCGGGTTTTTCCCGTGCATATATAAGTCCAGTGTTTCTCTCATTCGATCTCTCATTCGATCTGGTATGACGGTCGGAGACTTGACCGTTTCCTTGAAGATTACGTTCTGTCCAACGACGGACGGGTTTGGAGTAGAAGTGACCGTCGTCGTAGTAGTGGCCTGACTGACGACTTGGCTCAGCGTAGGCGACGTGCTTTTCTTGTTCGCCGTGTCGCCGTTGTAAGTTGCCGTAATCGAGAGCGTACCTGTGGGCAAGGTTGATTTCGTGATCTTGGCCACACCGGCGGCCAAAGTTGCGCTGCCCAGCGATGTGCTCCCGTTCTTGAATGTCACAGTTCCGGTTGGAGTCGGTCCTGCCGATGTAACCGTCGCCGTCAAGGTCACAGCTTGTCCGTATTTCGAGGGATTGAGACTCGAACTCAGCGTGGTCGTCGTCGGGTATTTGACCACCACCTGTGTCACGGTCGCCGAACTGCTTTTGTGTCTGGCCTGCGGTCACCATTCACGTCCGCAATAGCCACGAAACTGGCCATATATCCGCCAGCAGGTAGCTGAACGGGCGGCTTAAAGGTTCCATCTCCATTGCCTAACAGGACACGCACCCCGCCGTTCTGTGTACCCGGGTTGAGCAAAACAACCACAACAATGTCGGGCTTGCCGTCACCATTCAAGTCCGCGACTGCGACCGGACCAAGAATAGTCGTCGAGGAGTAGCTGAAACCCGCCTTGAAAGTTCCATCACCGTTACCCAGCAGTACGGCCACCAACAAGCCGCCTGCCGCGACGATGTCGGGCTTGCCGTCGCCGTTCACGTCCGCGACCGAGACCGAGAAAACAAATCCCCCCACATCGTAGGTTATCGCTCCTTGAAACGTTCCGTCGCCGTTGCCAATGAGTACGCCAACAGTGCTTCCACAACCGCCCCCTGTAAGACACCCGTTAGCCACAATCAAATCGGGATGCCCGTCTCCGTTCACATCAACCACCGCAACCGAGGTGACTTCGTACCCACCTGAACCGTAGGACACTGCCGCTTGGAAGGTTCCGTCACCGTTGCCCAGGAGCACGCTCACACTGCCATGGCATTGGCTATCTTGGCAGAAGTTCCCGACAACAACATCTGGGTGTCCATCTCCGTTCACATCAGCTATCGCGACCGAAGTGGCGTATAGAGCACCTGAGCTGTAGCTTACCGGGGCCTGGAAAGTACCGTCGCCGTTGCCCAGCAACACGCTCACGCCGCCATTGCCGCAGTTGGGGGGGGCTATTCTGGCACCATGTAGCCACGACCAAATCCGGATGTCCATCTCCGTTCAGATCAGCCACAGCGACCGAAGTGGCACCGTTCCCACCCAAGCTGTAACTTACAGCCGCCTGAAATGTTCCGTCTCCGTTGCCTAGCAGCACGCTTACACTGCCCGAAGTGAACGAATCATCGCAGATGCTCTGATTGAAGAGGGTCTGGCAGTTAGCCACGACCAAATCGGGATGTCCATCTCCGTTCAGATCAGCCACTGCCACGGAATCGGCAGCCAAGCCGCCTGAGTTGTAAGGGACTGCCTTTGCGAAGGACAGTGGCCCCGCTTGGATGGATTTCGGCAACACCATCGCGGTCGTGAGTGCAGCGAATAGAAAAACGAAGCGGAGAGACTTCATGAAGGCTCCAGCACAAAAGCGTGACTACCGAATCTTTGCAAAAAGCTCGTACCAAACTACCCGGATTGTTGCCGCCTGTGCTCATTGTCGGAGCACATCACAACTCGTGCTGTTCCGTCCAATACTAATTGACGGTTTGGGTCAGCGAAGCCGAACTTCCTTCGAAGCTCGTGCCGCCACCGTACGTAGCAGTGATGCTGTGAGTGCCGCGGGCTAGTGTCGAGGTTGTGAACTTTGCGATTCCTCCACTTACGCCCACAGACTTCAGAGCCGTCGTGCCATCGTAGAAAGTCACGGGCCCGGTGGGCGTGCCGCTGAACTGCGGAGCCACGGTCGCCGTAAAGGTTACGGATTGCCCAGAGTTCGACGGATTCAGCGACGAAGCCAAAGCGGTCGTGGTTGTGGCTTTGCTGACCACCTGGCTCACTGCCTTCGACGTGCTGCCGGGCAAGTTCGAGTCACCGCTGTACACCGCCTTGATCGCGTTTGTACCCACCGGCAACGTCGAGGTCGTAAAGCTGGCCGAGCCGCCACTCAACGTCCCCGTTCCCAATACCGTCGTGCCTTTCATGAACGAGATGGTTTCTCCATCCGGCGGCGGCGTACCCAGGCTGGAAGTGACCGTCGCGGTAAAGGCCACCGCCTGTCCATAAGTGGACGGATTCGGCGAAGACGAGAGAGTAGTGGTGGTCACTACCAGCACAACCTGATTCACTGGGACCGAGGTGCTGCCAGAGAAGGTTGAGTTGCCTCCATAAACCGCCGTGATGCTGTGCGTGCCCGAGGTCAGCGTCGAGGTTGTGAATTTTGCCGCGCCTCCGCTCAGGGCCACAGTCTTCAGGGCCGTCGTGCCATCGTAGAAGGTCACGGGCCCGGTGGGCGTGCCGCTGAACTGCGGCGCGACGCTCGCCGTAAAGGTCACAGACTGCTTGTAGTTCGACGGATTCTGCGAGGAAGCCAAAGTGGTCGTGGTCGTGGCTTTGTTCACCACCTGGCTCACTGCCTTCGACGTGCTCGCGGCGAAGTTTGAGTCGCCGCCGTACACCGCCTTGATCGTATTGGTACCCGCCGGCAGCGCGGAGGTCGTAAAGCTAGCCGAGCCCCCACTCAGCACCCCGTCCCCAGTACTGTTGCGCCTTTCATGAACCTGACGGTTTCTCCATCCGGCGGCGCACCAGCGCTGGAAGTGACCGTCGCGATGAAGGTCACCGCTTGTCCAGAAGTGGACGGATTCGGACTCGACCCCAGCGCGACCGTGGTCACCTCTTTGTTCAGACCGATCCCCGTCAAACTAATAGGTAATAAACTATCTGCGTTGTTATCGGGGATCGTCACCTGTCCTGTCCGGGTTCCCAGTGCGGTTGGGGTGAAGGTGACAGAGATGGTACAACTGCCGCCTGCTGGAACCGATGTACCACAGTTATTAGTCTCGGCAAAGTCGCCGCTGTTAGCTCCGGTAACACTAATGGACCCGATGGTCAAGGTGGCGGTGCCCGTATAGGTCAACGTTGAAACCTGCGGAGTGCTGGTCGTGCCCACGATTTGGTTGCCGACATTGAGGTTTTGAGGAGTCAGCGTTACGTCTGGCGTAATCTTGGTCACGAAGGCGTCGTAAT
>PLBX01000445.1:7932-8137 GCA_003135495.1 Acidobacteriaceae bacterium
CTTGGACACGAAAGCGTCACCACTGCCGCCATAGGCTGGCTGCCCGGCATTCGTCGTCGGAAAATCGGTTGAGCCGGTTCCTCCGGTGACGTAAGCGTTGCCCGCGCTGTCCACCGCGATACCCGATCCACCGTCACCTCCGCTGCCACCCAGATAGGTGGAGTAAACCAAAGCCGATCCTACAGAGTTGATCTTGGACACGAAA
>PLBX01000489.1 GCA_003135495.1 Acidobacteriaceae bacterium
GGCGGAACATTTGGAGCGACGGGTGGCGGACATCCGCACTGCGTGGTACTCGGCAATGACGGGCTTGTGTATACATGCGACCGCCCCAATAGCCGAATCGAAGTGTGGACCAAGAAGGGTAAATACCTTTCCTCAATTCCGATCGGGAACGCTCCGGGCGCATCTGCTGGCGACCAGGCTGCGATTTTGAAGGCGGGCACCCGGGCATGTGACATCGACTTCTGGCCCAACATCGATTATCTGGCAAGCAAGAGTCCGAAAAGCCAGAAGTNNGATATTCTCGGGGCTTTTGGGAAATGCGGTACCGCCCCGTGTCCCGGTCATAACGCCGCCCACTTCTCGTTCGCCCATACCACCGCCTCAGACTCCGAAGGCAATGTGTATGTCGCGGAAACGATTACTGGTCGGCGCATCCAGAAGTTCGTTCAAGTGAAGTGATGAGCGGCGATCCACTAATAAAGAGGTAGGTCAGGGCTGGAGACCGGGGACAATTAGCTCCCCGGTCGCCACCTTTGGCGGTCGGAGGTCCTCCACGATGTTTCGCCGTGGTCTGTTTCTTTTTTCTGTCCTCGCCTTTGTAGCGTTACTTCCGCTCGCAGTCGAGGCCCATGATATTCCGCTGCACACCGTAGTGAATGCCTTCGTCAAGATGGAGCCCCACCAGGCCCATCTCGTGATTCGCGTGCCTTTAGATCTCCTTCACGCTGCTCAATTTCCCATGAATGGAAATATCTATAACCTCTCGGCCTCGGGACCTGCGACCGAGCTGGCGCTACGAGGCATCGCGCAAGGGATCGACCTCCGGGAAAACGGAGTTCGGCTCGTCTCCAGCAGCGCGACCGGCCGTTTAGACCTGCCTTCGGACCGCTCCTTTGAGGATTACGATCAGGCGCTGGCGCATGTGGCCACGACCGTCGAACCGGGCACGGGGATTTACTTTGACCAGGGATATCTTGACGCGCATCTCATCTACCCGATCAGCTCGACGAATTCTATTTTTACGATTCAGACAACGATTGCGCCGGATCTCAAGGATCTTCTTAAGCTCACCGTTCGGTTCGAACCTATTGCGGGCAACTCACGCGCGTTCATGATTACCTCCCAAAGCGGGCAGGTCCCGCTCAACCCCACATGGTTTCAAGCTTCGAGGGGCTTCGTCGTTCTTGGAGTTGAGCACATTTTGAGCGGCATTGATCATTTGCTCTTCCTGCTCTGCCTGATCATTCCTTTTCGACGGATCCGCGGCCTGATCCCCGTAATTACGGCTTTCACGCTGGGGCATTCCGTGACCCTGCTCGGCTCGGCGTTCAATCTCGCCCCGAGCGGCGCCTGGTTTCCGCCATTCGTGGAGACTGCCATCGCCGCTTCCATCCTTTACATGGCGCTTGAGAATATTGTCGGCGCTAATCTTCGCCGTCGCTGGATCATTGCGGGACTCTTCGGCCTCGTTCACGGATTCGGTTTCTCCTATGCACTGAAAGATCAGCTGCAATTCGCCGGCTCCCACTTGCTCGTGTCGCTCTTCTCTTTCAATATTGGAATCGAACTTGGACAACTCGCGGTTCTCTGCGTGGCTGTGCCCGTACTCGGGCTGTTATTCCGCGGCGTTCTCGCAGCACGAATGGGAGTCGTGCTGCTCTCGGCGATCGTGGCTCATACCGCATGGCATTGGATGATTGAGCGCGGGAATGCGCTTTGGTTGGCTCCGTGGCCGGAGGTTACCGGGCTGGGGCTCGCGATTCTAGCGCGATGGGTTGCCGCGCTGCTGCTCGCTGTTGCCTTGGCAAGGCTCGTGGCCAGGCGGCTAGAGCGCAAATTACCGCGGACGCGCAGCGCCTCTCCGGATGTGGTGGAAGAATTTCAAAAAGTGTGAGCGCTTCCGGATTGCGTACGATACTCTCAGCCGAAGTGCGTCAGTCTAAATGCTAAAGTTATTTAACCCAGCGAGGTGCTTTCAGTCGAATTTTTTATCGCTGCCATCGAAAGGGCTTTACCACAGGGAGCATCGAGGTCACACGGAGATCAAAGCCCAATCATGTTGTTCTTGGTTTCCCTTGTATTCCCATATGCTACCTCTGTGATCTCCGTGGTTAAGTTTTTGCTCTTACGCGTAGTGTTCCTCGTGGCGGTTCTACTCCTACCTTATTGCTGGAATCTGTCGGCAACCACAGATGCGGGTACAGTCTCGGGAAAAGTTCTTGATCCTCGGGGTACTCCCGTCGCAGCGGCGCACCTAAAACTGCTGAACTCCACGGGGACGTTGATTCGGGAAACAACGAGCGACGAGCAAGGAAGCTTCGTTCTTTCTGACATCGGTCCGGGCGTATACCAATTGACAGCGCAGCAACCGGCCTTTGTTTCGTTGACCTCCTATGTTTCCGTCATCAGTGGCCAGTCAAAGCAAGTGACCTTGCAATTCCAGCAGTTGGTCTCTGTTCTCCAGGCGATTACTGTTGTGGATACTGCGCCGTCTGCTCTGACGCCGGACCCCTCGCAGAGCGTCGTGATTCATGATCAAGTATTGGACGCCAATCCGGGCCGACCGGGAGCCCCGATCTCAATTCCTGGACTTCCTATTGAGACTGCATCGGGAGGAATTAAAGCTCCGCAGTATTTTGCCCCTGGAGTTGCAGGAGACCATGGTGAGCCCATCGCCCAGTTCTTTCAGATAGGTGACTTTCTGTACCCCAACAACCTTCCCGCCAATGCCCATGGAAATGGTTACGCCGATCCGAATTTCCTGCTTTCAACAACGATCGAGGCCGTCACCGTTGATGGCGGAGCTTTCAATGTTAGAGAAGGAAATAACTCCATCGATCTGGCCGCGTCCTATATCCCGCGACAGCGCGTTAACAGTTTTCTTCAACTCACGGCCGACGACCGCGATGCGGACATTTTAGCGGGTTGGAGCCCTCGTAATCCGGCTGCCGATGCATGGATTGCGGTGGAAGCATCTTTCGGCAACGGCTTTCTGGATCGTTTAGAACACCGCCAGCAATACAAATTGAACGGGCTACGACAATTCAAATTGCAGCGTCATCAGCTCGCTATTTTTGGTATTGGCTACTACGGGTTCTCTTATGTGCCGGGACTGATTCCCATCGATGTGCAGGTGCCCGATGAAACGATTGACAATCGGCAACTTGACCGCACGCATACGTTCATCTTAGTCGCGAACGATAACTGGAAGTTGAGTGAGAAGAGGCAAGTTTCGTTCTCGGGCTTCTTTCGCAACTACGCCCTTACACTGCGGTCGAATTTTGGCGACGGATTGATTCAACAGAGCGAATCCCGGAACGTTGTCGGGGGCGAGTCGACGTATCTTCAGAATGTCCGCCCGTGGCTGACTCTGCTGGCCGGAGTGGACCTGCGCCGGGATGCGCCGCGCAATCTGGATTTGCAGCACCTCGATGATCAGGGCATCTTCCAACCAGTGACGAGCAATAACCTTACTCTGTCCTTCACGGAGCCTTTTATTTCTTTGGATGGGACTGCCAGCAAATATCTGCACTACGACATTGGCGTGCGCGAGGAGGCAGTCCGAATGAACAATCAGGACGTTCTCGATCCATCAAATTCGTTCGACAAACTTGCCACAGTGGCGCTGCCCAAGGGAACGCTCACCTTTCTTCCATCCGACTGGGCTTACCTTCCCACGGTGGCCTTCAGTTACGGCGAGGCGTTTCATACAGAAGATCCGCGTATAGGAACGGGTACGGCGCAATCCACGCTGCTGGCGCCATCGCGCGCCTATCAGCTTGTGCTTTCCAGGGTAATCAAGCAGACGCAGTTATATGTCACACTCCGGCGGGTGTCGAACTCCCAAGAGTTGGCGAAGATTGATCCTGATACCGGGCTACAGGAAATCGTCGGGCCTTCTCTTAATAAAGTGCTTGCCGCTTCTCTGCAGAGAAATTTTACCCACGGCGCGTTTTATGTGTCTTACTCGCAGGCGGATGCGAGAGACACTCAGACAGGCCAGCCGGTACCCGAGGCTCCGCGCACGATTTGGGATGCGGTTGCCTCGGAAGATCAGTTGCCGTTTCGTCTCCAGGTTCGTGGTGAGTTCGAGTATGTGAAAGCAAAGCCTCTCGGCGACGGCTTTGTTGGGGTTCCTGTTCGAGAAATTCGGGGAGCGGTGTTGCGACCATTCAAAGAGAATCGCATGTCCGTGGGAGCCAACTTTTTGATCGCGAGCGGACAACGGAAACCCTGGCGATCCCGGCCGATCCAGTTCCCATGGAACGCATCGTTGGGGTTCCCTTGAAATCCTACGTCAGCTTAAGCTGGGCGTACTACTTCAAGAAATGACCTCAGCCGAGGCACTCGTGGTAGGATCCGTAAGCGCAAAGCCGCAAATGTTTCACAATTTCTCCAAAGTTTGAACTAAGCTGGGCCCCGTCGCCCGGAGTCACTGTTATCCAAGTCTTGCGTGTATGCGCATAGCGCGCGGTGCCAACGGCTCTTGTGTATGCGATCCCAAAAACTTCCTATATGTATCCATCGCGGCAGAAATCGCATAGGGGTGTAGATCAGGCCGTGTAGGGGTATAACTGACCTAGGTCAGCCTGTTTTAATCGTCGGCGCTTGGGAAAACGCAAAAACCGACGCAGAAAGTAAGATTGCCAGCAACACTACGAACATTAGTATTGTTGTTTATCGGATCCATTGCATCGCCACATTTTCGTTGCGACGCTTCCAAGGCCGGAAAAGTCGCAAGACTGCACACCTTATTCTAGCGAAAGTATCAAAGCCGCTGGCGGAGGTGGGAATCCAAGTCGCTGCCTTTGCTCTACCCAGTTGAGTGGTATGTGGCGCGTCAATTTTTTCCAAGTTAGGTCCGAAGGCTGACGTCCATCGAGAATGGCTTGAACGATGTCGGGAGCGAGAAACGCGCATTCCAAAATCTGGCCTACGTGACGCTCGTCAAAGCCAACCTTGTCGGCAATCGATCTCCGGCCCGCAACTTCCCCAGCCACAATCCATTCGTACCACTGGCGCCCGCACGCTATTGGCGCTCCGTGAAGAGCATTCGGCGAAATCGCCCGCGAGCGCAAGTGGCGCTAAAAAATGCGAACAAGCAATTTAAAGCCGTGCTGAGCCGGTGGGAGACAGCCTATAACAAAGAGAATTTCTANNCGAGATGGACTACTTCAGGTGCTGGTTGACCGCCTTGGTCATCTGAAACATATCCAACTTCTTGCCGCCGAAAATAGGCTGCAATTTGTCATCGGCGATGATTTCGCGCTTATTCTGCGGATTCTGGAGTTTGTGCTTCTTGATGTGCGCCCAAACCTTTTTCGTGACCTCGCTGCGAGGAAGCGGTTCTGTGCCAACGATTTTGGCTAGCTGCTCTGACGGCTGCATGGGTTTCATGAACGCGCTATTCGTCTTGGCTTGGTTACGAAAGAAGTGAAGAAGCGGTGCTCGCTGGAGTGTGCCCCCATAGCAGAACGGCGAACTTTGGTGTTTGGAAATGGTGTGCGACTTCAGTATGACGGTGGCGCGTTGGTGAATAGACCATGGCGGTCTAAGGACAGGAGGAGTGTGGCTGTCCGGCAAGGGTGAGCGAACTCAAAGAGAGCGGCTAGCTTTTTAAAGATTCGTGTGCATTTGCAAAGGAACTGTGTTATGGTGCGCCGCATGGGATGTTCTCCCCATAGTGCCGCTACTGCGCGGCGACTCATCCTCACTGGATGAAGTGCCTCCGCGTGGTAACGGCCTCCCGAATTGCTTGCCGGGCACTAAAACAGGTTGGGTTTTGCTATCTTGATACATGGGCCGCAAGTGAGCATCGAACAGCGTTACAGGTCACTTCTGCAAGTCAATCAGGTTGCGCTCAGCAACTTCACAACCGAGAGTGTCTTTCAGGGCATGTGCGTAACATTGAGGGACATGGTGCCCTATGATCGCGCAGGCCTCAGCCTCTACGATCCTGATAACGACGCTCTGAAGATTGTTTGTATTTATGGTGCGTACGAGAACAGCATTTTCTGTCTTGGGCATTTACTGAATCGCAAAACAAGCCAGGCGGGTTGGGTATTCGAGCACAAAACCGCCCTCATTCGTGGTGATCTGGCCAAAGAGTTTAGGTTTCCTACGGACAAAGACACTATGGATGAAGGTTACCACTCTCTGTGTGCAGTGCCGTTAGTTGTACACGGAAACGGTATCGGTGTGGTCACGGTAGTTGGGGCAAGGAGACACCAGTTGTCGCCCAGCCATGCTGAGATCGTGAAAGAGATGTCTAACCAGATCGCTCTGGCAATTAACGGCATGATGCGGAGATGTCCAATGCACACAAACACAAAACTGGTTTGCCCAAGATGCATTGGTGCGGCTGGCGGGAAAACGACAGTTCTGAAGCACCGGGAAGACCTTTCAGGTTGGGGTAAGAAAGGTGGACGAGGCCGGAAGCACAAAACTTCTGATTGAAATAAGTCTTGTTGTGGGTGAGAATTCTTGCGCCATGTCGCCTGTACGTAAGCAAACTCGCTGTCCCATCCACAAGGACACAAAACTAATCTGCCCCCGCTGCATCGGTAGTCGTGGCGGCAAGATGACGACCAAAAAGTATCGAAAAAAGCTCTCGCGCTGGGGTAAATCGGGTGGCCGTCCTCGAGCGAAGTAGGTAATTACTCGTGTAGCAGCCGTAGACGTATCTCAGGCTCAATTTGACGACCAAATTAAGCAGTTTAGGCTCGGTATGTTGCAGCTTCGGGGAAAGTTTATGGAATTCGAGGAGTTCACCAAACACTTAACGGATTTGGTGGGTGGGCCACTGCCTGATCTTTTCAATTCTCCAGAGCCTTCGATACCAGACCCGCCTCAATCCGAGAAGCCTTAACTACGGGCTTAGGTAGCAACGCGCACAATTCCTCAAGACTCCAAACATGATCCGTCAATCCGGCTTCCATTGCGGGAGTGCAGCGCAACATACCAAACTATGACGTTCATCGCAATTGTAGGGGTGAGTATGGTCCCCCCACGGCTAAAGACCACGCCCTACGGGCTACGCTCCAGCAGAACGGAACTCTGTCCTCTTAACCTTCAACGTCCCAGGGGTGGGCCAGATTAAACCGCCGAAGTGGGCCAAACCAACTTGCCAAAAGCAGATCTTGCCATTGGCAATCACATCGCCCCTTCTTGTCCAGCGTAGGACACCGTTATCGGAAGGCATGGCCGACGTGACTGTTCGCATCGAGCAAAGGGAGATGTGGTTTCCTAAAGAGCCGGGCACGATCCAGATTCAAGCTTCCGCAGCACGCTAACGGCTTCGAGCCTCTTACTTCTTCCCCGCCCTAATCTTCGCCCACCTTGTCCGTTGTGCCGCAGCGATCTTCCTGCGGGCTGATGCCGACATGGTGCGCTTAGCCGGAGCAGAGTTAGTTGTTTTCGTTGCCCCGATCGCTGGCTGAGATTGTTTCCTTAGGCTTGCCCATCGCTTTTTCTGCGCCTGCGCCATTTTGCGACGTGAGGCTGCGGAAATAACTCGGCTGGGCTGCGATGACTTATGCAATACACTCGCACCGTTCAAGGATTCGATCCCAGAAATTATTTGGTCTAACTTCTCAATTTCTATTTGCGCTCGGCCGCGCTTCTCGCGAAGCTCCCGAAGCGCATTCTCTAGATTCGACATGGTTACCCCCTCGGGTATCACAGCGGCACAATTGTATAGGAGTGGAGTAACTTGCGGCAGCGACGCTGGGTTTGGGTAGTGGGTCAGTTTGAATATCCACAGTCTCACTTTAGCATCACCGTATGTGGCAAGATAAAGGTAGCAGGGAGGTGTCTTGTGAAACAAGAACAGACGACACTCATGAAGCTAAGAATCGTCGGTTACGGCCTTGGGCCTCGACGCTGCTGATATTACGCCTTTTTCAGGGAAATCCTACCGAAGTATTTAAAAGCTAGAAGATGCAGCCGACCCTATTCAAAGATTGTCCATCTCACTGGCCACAAAGGCTGCCATGACCTCTGACACGCCGGAGCCGACCTGAGTCCTCTCCCGCTGTTGTGCTCTTTGTAACGGCGTAAGCGCGGCAAACTGGACGGGGGAATTATCGCGAACTTGGCGAGCGGGCTAGCAGTATGGTTTCTAGGACAGTCGCCGGGCAGCGGGCGAAACTGAATTGTGGACAATGCATCACCAAGCATGGCAACCGCTGCTCGAAAGGTCCATACTGCCAGCACTACTTCCTTCACAAATTCCGTCATACGTTTGCCACAGAGCACTTGCGGCATGGAGTGGATATTCGCACTCTCCAGACCTGGATGGGACATCGGGATATCAAATCCACGATGGTCTACTTGAAGGGAGTGCAGTCAAAGGATGTCTTGGAAAAGATCAATGCAGGAGCGCTGGCCGGATACGTAGGCGTAAGCCATTCTTGTTCGTGATTCCTCGAACAGAATAACGACACTTCGCGGACGAACTAACTCCGGTCATTCAGCTGGCGAGCATTAGTCCTTATCCTCCTGCGAGAGTCCATAAAGCGAGGGCGGAGCGATCAAAGCCGTCATTGACGGGCTGAATCAGCAGGAGAACGTGATGTAGCGACGGGCCACAAAAACAGCCACAGTGATCAAGAGGGACGGATAGCGGCCAACTGGAAGCTGTTTGTAAAGCTTGGTGAACGCGGAAAGAATGGAACATTTGAACCTACTGATTAAGAGTCACGTAGGGTCCTACCATCCATGTTCTGACAACTCACAAGTTACCATTAACTACAAAAGTCTTGTGCGCACAGAGGACTGGTTCGAAATGCTTGAAACG
>PLBX01000531.1 GCA_003135495.1 Acidobacteriaceae bacterium
GTTGCGGTTGCGACTGCCATGATCGCGGTCGCGACTGATATTGGGGACAAGATTAATCGCGAATTACGCAGCTACGGCGCGAATCTGGTGGTGACTCCGCAGGAAGATACGCTCGACGTGGAGGTGGGCGGCGTTAATCTGAAGCCTCCGAGCGACGGGACGTTTCTTAGCGAGGCCGATCTTCCGAAGATTCGCGGGACTTTCTGGCATAACAATATTGTTGGATTCTCTCCGATGCTGCCTGTCACGGTGAAAATTGGCGGCGGTGCGGAGGATGTAACTCTGGTTGGAACCTACTTCAACAAACCGTTGCACTTTGGCAAACAGGATTTTACGACCGGAGTGCGGATCACGCATCCGTGGTGGAAAATTTCTTGCGGCGATAAAGAGCCGGCAAATTGCAGCTGGCCTGTGGACGATTCGCAGAATGTGCTGCTCGGTGAGCGGCTCGCAGCCAAGCTCAAACAGAAAACGGGCGGCACCATCGAAGTTGCGGGCCGGCAAGTTTCGGTAGCGGGAATTCTTTCTACGGGCGGTGCCGAGGACGATCAGATCGTTGCGCCCATCGCGCTGGCCCAGCAAATTATCGGCAAGCCGGGCGCGGTGCGGCGTGTTTACGTCAGCGCTCTCACGAAGCCTCCGGATGCGCTCTCGGTTCGCGATCCTAAATCAATGACGCCCGAAGTGTACGACCGGTGGTATTGCTCTCCTTATGTGGAGTCGATTGCTTACCAGTTGCAGGAAGTGATTCCGCATTCGCATGCGGAGCAGATTCGGCAAGTGGCACAGAACGAAGGTACGGTCCTTTCGCGGATCAAGGGACTGATGCTGCTGGTCACGCTGGCCGCTCTGTTGGCGTCAGCGCTCGCAGTGTCTGCTGCCATGGCTACGGCGATTTTTGAGCGCCGTGTCGAAGTTGGACTGATGAAGGCACTGGGCGCAGGCAGCTTCGCAGTATCCTCGATATTTTTTGCCGAGGCGTTGCTGCTGGCAATCGTGGGCGGGGTTGCAGGATTCTCCGCGGGAGCGCTGCTTGCTCACCAGATTGGCCGCTCGATTTTCAAGTCGCAGATTTCGATTGAGCCGGTGCTCTTCCCTATCATCATTGCTATTGCGGTCTTGGTGACTTTTGCCGGAAGCGCGGCTGCGATACGACGCGCTGTGAAATTCGATCCCGTGTTTGCGCTGCGAGGTGAGGGATGAGCACCATCGGGGCGCTGCAAAATCCCAAGAATGTCGTTGATCGTCGGGTCCGGGCGGCTCGTACTTCGCCGTCCGTCTCGATGTTTGGACGCATGCTGGTGCGTGCAGCTGTGCTTCGCCGTCGACGCGCGGCGTCGGCTTTGCTGGCTATGGTGGTTGCCGCGGCGGTTGCGACGGCGATGATGAATCTGTATGTCGATGTGCAAGCGAAACTTCGCACTGAGTTCCGCAACTATGGAGCCAATGTAGTTGTTGTGGCCAAGAACGGCGAGTCGCTGCCGAGCGACGCGATGGCCACCGTTGAATCTACTCTGGGGACGAAGACACTGGCCGTGCCTTTCTCCTATGTTGTCGCACGCACTAACGATGGGCAATCGGTGGTGGTGGTTGGAACTGACTTTGCTCGCGCGCGGCAGTTGAATCATTGGTGGAAGGTGAGCCGGTGGCCACAGGCTCCAGAGGAAGCTCTGATCGGGATGCGGGCGGCTTCGGCTGTGAGTGCTAATCGTCAGCCGTTTGACCTTACTTTTCAGGGCAAGGCGATTCATCTTGTTCCGGCAGGGATGCTACAGACTGGAGCGGGTGAGGACAGCCGAATCTATCTTGATCAAACTGAATTTCAGAATTGGACTGGGGTTGCGCCCTCGACCATTGAAGTTGCGGCTAGTGGAACGGCTGCGGATGTGGAGGCTGCAGTTCGCCAGTTGACTCAGAGTTTGCCTTCCGCTGACATCCGTCCGGTGCGGCAGATTATGGAGGGCGAGGCCAACGTGCTGAACAAAACGCGCGCCACGCTTTATGCTTCCGCTACCCTGGTCGTGCTTACTTCTGCGTTGTGCGTGCTGGCCACGCTTATTGGATGGGTCTTTGATCGCCGGCGCGACTTTGCAATCATGAAAGCGCTAGGCGCTTCGGAACGTCTCGTGAATGGATTCTTTGCGGCTGAGGCGGCGGTTTTGGGCGTGGTCGGCGCGGTGCTTGGATTTTTAATTGGGATTGGAGTCGCGGTTTGGATTGGGCGGGTTAACTTCCACGCTCCGGTGGTGCCAAGGCTCAGCGTGTTTCCGTATGTGCTGGCGGGGAGTGTGACCGTGGCGCTGCTTTCGGCGGTTGTGCCGATTGGACTGCTGCGGCGGGTGCAACCAGCTATTATTTTGAGGGGAGAGTAGCGTGCTGCGGTCGCAGACCTAGCGGCTAAAGCCGCAAGTTGGTTGGCGACTAATGGCGCGGCTGAAGCCGCGCCCCTTCAAAGAACTCGTTGAGAAACATTCTGTGCTTGTGATTGCCGGGCGAGGACGCCCGGCGCTCCATCGATAAGTTGATTAGTTAGATAGGGAAAGATTCGATGATTCGACTTAATAATGTTACTAAGAGTTATCCTGCTCGAGCGGAAGAGAATAATGGCGGGCATAGCTTGATTAATGCGCTTGACGATATTTCTATTTCTATCGCAGCGGGCGAGTGGGTTGCGATGATGGGGCCGTCGGGGTCGGGCAAAAGTACGACTGTCAACCTTATTGGCTGCCTTGATCGTCCGACTAGCGGCGAGATTTGGTTGGATGGGAAAAATGTTGCGGGGCTTAGCGCATCTGAACTAAATCATGTTCGCGCGGAAACGATTGGCTTTGTGTTTCAGCAATTTCACATGATTCCCTATCTCACGGCAGTTGAGAACGTGATGCTCGCGCAATATTTTCACAGCATGACGGATGAAAAAGAAGCGCTGGAGGCGCTGGACCGGGTGGGGCTGAAGGATCGGGCGGGGCACTTGCCTTCGCAGCTTTCTGGAGGCGAGCAACAGCGCGTTTGTATTGCGCGGGCTTTGATTAACGATCCCAAGATTGTGCTGGCTGACGAGCCTACCGGAAATCTTGATGCTGCGAATGAAGAGATTGTGTTGCGATTGCTGCGGGAACTTCATCAGCAGGGGCGCACGATTGTGATGGTGACGCATGATCCCGTGGTCGCCCGTCTGGCGGACCGGCGCATTGAACTGCATCATGGAAAAATTGCGGCGCAGGAAGTTTTTGCCATGGCCGATGATGAGCAGTTCGATGAAGTGCTGGAAGAATTATTTGCCTTGGAAGAGCACGGGCAACTGGCGGAGATTGGGCGGATGGAAGTGCACGGGGCGCTTCCGGTATCGATTGCGGTAGAGAAAATGGCTGCCATGGGATTGGTTACAACGCGTCCCCATCCACCGGAGGCGCACGATCACAAGCCGTTTGTTAATCCTTGCCATGACGCGCTGAAACCTACCGGCTTTTCTACTGGCGATGGGTCGTTGATCGTTGAACTCACTGCGCGCGGACATCAGCGGGCTGCGGACATTATTCGACGGCATCGACTGGCCGAGCGATTGTTTACGGATTCGCTTGCCATGGACAGCGAGACTGAAATCGAGCAGCAGGCTTGCAAGTTCGAGCACATACTCTCGCCAGAAGCCACCGACAAAATCTGCACCTTTCTAAATCATCCGCTTACTTGCCCGCATGGAGCGGCGATTCCTCCGGGGCCATGCTGCGGACGGCGGGCAGAGCCTCGGTCAACGTCGTCTTCAGATGCGTTGTCTCGTCGCGCGTAGGGCTTCGAGGAAAAACCTTAACCACAGGGGGCACGGGGGTCTCACGGAGCACACAGGGAAGATCTATTTCGTCTTCCCGAAAAGGCTAGTTTATTTTTTGCTGAAAAACTTTCCGACGCCTAGTCGGACTTGGACTGTATTTACTCCTGGATTTGGAACGGTCAGGCCGGCATTTGAGATGTGCATGTAGCGGAGATCTACGGACCAGGCGTGCTCTCCTAGAAAATGGGTGCCGAGGGCGGCGCCTGTCGTGAAGTTGATGGTCGACGTTCCGGAGGGAACATCGTGTGTGGTGAACAACGTTCCGCCATTTAGTTCCAGGTACGGAGAGACGTGGCCGCGAGCGGCGAAAATCCATTTAAAAACTACTGGGTTTACTCCTGCTCCGTAGGCTGTGTCGGCGCGCTGAAAGACCAGGAATGCGGGCACGGCGTCGACTGCGTATTCAAATCTTCCTTTTAAAAATCCAGGGCCGTGAGGCGCGGTCAGAATCCAACCGTAGCGGACTCCGGCGTTCCAAACGTTCGTGTCTTGAGTGCCTCCGGAAACCGAGTGGCCGCCGCTGGTCCAGAGCTGGAGTTCACGGCCTCCTTCTTCGGGGCGATCTTGCGCGGAAGCAGTCAAGATTGCGGCGAGGATGGTTATAAAGAGTGACAGGATGAAACGGCACGGCTTCCGCGGAGAGTGGGTCATAGGGTCGGCATTGGATCGACATCGAAAAGATACGCGAAGGTGGCGCGGGAAACAAATGCCGCGGTGCCAACGGGGTGAAGTCAAATTCTAGCGCCTGAAGGCGTGTTCCTGACGGCGGAGTTGCGGCATGCCTGCAGGCATGCCCTGATACGAACCAACGTCACGACTTTGGATTACTAGGGTTCACAATCCCAGGCCACCATCTACCAACATTATTTGGCCGGTAATAAAGTGGGGGGCTGCCGCGAAGAACATTACGGCGGCGGCTACATCTGCCGCGGTGCCGTTTCGGAGCATGGGAGTTTGCTTGGCCATTTTTTTCATGAATGCGGTGGCGGATTTTTCTCCCAGGTCGATCATGCCGGGAGCTACTGTGTTCACGGCAATGTCAGGGGCGAGCGACTTTGCCATGGCTTGAGTCAGCATGTGCAGAGCGGCTTTGGACGAGCAGTAATGAGCGTGCGAGGCCCAGGGACGAAGGCCTCCGAGAGAGCCCATATTGACGATGCGGCCTCGGCGCTTTTTTAAGTACGGCAGGGCCTCCCGAGATACCAGAAACGGGCCGCGGGTGTTGGTGGCAAAAATATCGTCCCACTCAGCGACAGTGATTTTTTCGAAGTCTATTGTTTCGTAAATGGCCGCATTATTTACCAGCACATCGATGGCGCCGAGTTCGCTGGCTACTTCTTTTATCATCTCGCTGACATTTTTTTCGTCGGTAACGTCGCAGCGTATAGCCAACGCCTCGACGTCATGATTCGCCAATTCGGCCACTAGTGCTCGGGCCTCGCGTGCTGACGTGCGATAGGTGATTGCGACGTTGGCGCCGGCGGCGGCGGCGGCGAGGGCAATGGCTCGGCCCAGGCGCTTTGCTGCTCCTGTTACGAGGACGGTCTTGCCGGATAGTAGTCTTTTGTCTGTCATTTTTATCTATTATTGCGCAGTAGAGACGGGGCTTGCCCCGTCTCCTTTGACCCCGCGGATGGACTCATGGGGGAGACGCGGCAAGCCGCGTCCCTACAGCCCAATTTATTATTCGCCGAACCTAGTCACCGCTTGATCCGCCCAATTCGAGATTCTACGCTTCTGCGTGGCCTATGCGCGGGGACTACGCATTTTGCGTGCTCTGGCCAAAACTTTTTATTCGGGCTGTGCTCCGCTTTGCCCGCCGGGGTATTGGAAAGCCTTTCGTAAACTGCTAAACTGCCTCGGCATGACGCCGCCTGGAGAGGTCGTGGTTTACTCGCGCAAGGGATGTCATCTCTGCGAAATCGTGAAAGAGAGCCTAGTCAAACTGCATAAACGCGGCGGCTTCAACTGGCGTGAAATAGACGTGGACTCCAGTGCCGAAGTACGGCGGTTGTATAACGATGAGGTTCCGGTTGTATTTATTAATGGGCGGAAGGCTTTTAAATATCGCATGGATGAACAGGAATTTTTGCGCAAGTTGAGCGCCTGAGACGGGCGCAGGAACAATGCCTTCGTGAACCTTAGTGTCCTTGGTGGT
>PLBX01000505.1:0-272 GCA_003135495.1 Acidobacteriaceae bacterium
TTAGTGTATTGATTGTTGCGCTATCGTCGCTCCCCATCCCAATCACTCCCAAGCTTTTGTCATCGGGAATTGAGGATGACACGCGGTTGAACTAAGATTGACGTCGGAAGGATTCCGCGTTCCGGCCACAGTCGCAACTTGACTCCTTCCGATTCTGCTATGATCGCCGCATACCGGCACTTTACCTGCACTACACCTGATTAAAGAGGAGTTTTTCTCATGGATGCATCCGCTCTTCCTCTCGGCGCTCGCCGCAACGAAGACATCGCACT
>PLBX01000505.1:321-4386 GCA_003135495.1 Acidobacteriaceae bacterium
ACCACAGGGAGCACAGAGAGACAGGGGTCACAGGGAGAGACACAGCGGGAGATAGGAAAGATAAGTTGTTTTGTAGATTTCCCTGTCGTCCTCTGTATCTCTGTGGTCCCTGCGGTTATTGTTTTTTTGCTTCTTAATCGTCACCAGCCTGCGGTAAGCCCTTATCGCTGAACGTCTTCGTTGACAAGTGCACGCTTGCTCGGCTATCCTAAAACTCTTTGGGAAGTCCTGCGGCTGCCCGCCGGGAACACCTTGCGCGTTCTGCGTGGATAGATTGATCGATTAGGGCACTCAGCGGTCTTCATAAGCTTCATCGTTCTTTTATTTCTGGGAGATTTCCGATGTCAACNNGTGGTGGATGCGAGCGGACTCGCACTCGGCCGCCTTGCCTCGCGCGTGGCCCGCATCCTGATGGGCAAAGAGAGTCCGAAGTACACGCCTTTTATCGACACTGGCGACCATGTTGTGATCATCAATGCCGAGAAGGTTAAGGTCACCGGCATGAAGGCCGATCAGAAGATGTATCACCACTACACCGGCTATCCGGGCGGAATTCGCTCGGAAGAGATGAAGAAGCGTTTGGTGCGCAAGCCCGAGCTGATCATTGAAGACGCCGTGTCGCGCATGCTCCCGAAGAACAAACTGGGCAAGCAGATGTTTACGAAGTTGAAGGTGTATCGAGGTGATAAGCACCCGCACGAGGCGCAGAAGCCCGAGACGAAAGTGTTTGCGTAAGAGAGCTACGGGTTACGATCCGCGAGCTACGAGCGAACAAGATAATTTTAGAATTTCTGGAAAGGTTAATAGGCCAGAGGCTTTATTCTTCGCGCACTTGGGTGCTCGAAGCGCGAAGCTCGCGGCTCGAAGCTAAAAAATGGCTGAATTAGTTCAATTTTACGGAACCGGACGCCGCAAGACGGCGATCGCGCGTGTTTTTCTTCGTCCTGGCAGCGGCGAATTCAAGGTCAACGGAAAAGCGTTCGATGAATACTTCGTGACGCCTTCGCAGCGCATTGCGGCGAAGCGGCCGCTGGTCTCGACCGACAACTCGGCGACATTCAACGTATTGGCGAATGTGTGCGGCGGCGGAGTCGCGGGACAAGCCGATGCAGTTCGTCTCGGCATTACCCGCGCGCTGATGCTGTTCAACGCCGAACTGCGCAAGCAGTTGAAGGCGGAAGGCATGGTTACGCGTGATCCGCGAGCCAAAGAGCGCAAGAAGTACGGACAGAAGGGCGCACGCAAGAGGTTCCAGTTTAGTAAGAGATAGTCGATGGTCGTTAGTCGTTTGCGAACGACTAGCGACCGACGACAAGCGACTGTTTTAGGTGTTTAAATTCATCCCCCCACCTAGCTAGGCGGGGTGGACGGGAATGGTAATCCGGGGCCGTTTAGTCTCCGGATGCAGACCAACTGAGGAGGTTGATTGGCTAATATTACGATGAAGGAGTTGCTCGAAGCGGGCGTTCACTTCGGGCACCAGACGAAGCGGTGGAACCCGAAGATGAAGGAGTACATCTTTGGCGAACGCAATGGCATTTACATTATCGATCTGCAGAAGACGCTGAAGATGTTTAAGGAAGCGTCGAAATTTGTGCAGGATCTGGCCGCCGACGGAAGGATCATTCTTTTCGTAGGCACGAAGCGCCAGGCACAGGACGCCATCGCCGAAGAGGCGCAGCGTTGCTCCATGTTCTATGTGAACCAGCGCTGGCTGGGCGGACTGCTCACCAACTGGATCACGGTTCAGAAATCCGTAAAGCGCCTCAAAGAGCTCGACGAGATGGCTACCGATGGCCGCTACGATCTGCTTCCGAAGAAAGAAGTGATCAAGATCGAGCGCGAGCGCAAGCATTTGCAGGCGAACCTCGCCGGCATCAAGAACATGACGCGTTTGCCGGACGCGATCTTCGTGATCGACTCGAATAAAGAGCAGATTGCGGTGAAGGAATCGCGCAAGCTTGGCATTCCAGTCGTCGCCGTCGTTGATACAAACTGCGATCCGAGCGAAGTCGATTATGTAATTCCGGGTAATGACGACGCGCTGCGCGCGATTCGTCTGTTTACTTCGAAGATTTCGGAATCGATTGCGGAAGGCGTTCACGCTCGCGACGACAAGCAGATGGCGGACATTCAGGCAGTGGCAGCGCCGGAACCGATTTCTGCGGAGTCGGCTGCAACATCTGAGGAATTTGCTGGAGAGGGCGCGGCAGAAACTGAAACCGCGACGTCCGTTGCCACCGCGGCAGCCAGCGGATCGAGCCCCGACGGTGAAGATATTCGCATGGAAGACCTGTTAGGCAAAGGCACTCGCAAGCGTCCCTCGCCTGCCACGGAAGACGTTGACGAGTTGCAGGCTGAAACGCGCCGCTTCTAGCAATTGCAGGTTTCAAGGATTCAAGGTTGCAAAGTTTCAAGGTTGCAACCTTGATTTAGTCCTCTGAGTAGCCCTCCGACCGGTCCTCCTTGAACTGTGAACAAGAATTCTGAAAACGAACTCTTTCAAACCTTGAAAGTTTAAAATTGAAATTTTGAGGTACTCATGAGCACGACAATGGCAAATATTTCCGCTGCACAAGTAAAGGAGCTCCGCGAAAAAACCGGGGCGCCGATGATGGATTGCAAGAACGCCTTGACCGAAGCCAAGGGCGATTCCGAGCAAGCGATTATCCTGCTGCGCAAGAAAGGCGTTTCCGTCGCGGCCAAGAAGGCTACGCGCGCGACCAGCGAAGGTTCTGTCGGACACTACATTCACGCCGGCGGCAAGATCGGCGTGTTGGTCGAGGTAAACTGCGAGAGCGATTTCGTGGCCCGCACCGAAGACTTCAAGGAACTCGTCCACGACATCTCGATGCACATTGCGGCCAGCGATCCGAAGTTTGTTCGCAAGGAAGACGTCACGCCCGAAGACTACGCCCGCGAGAAGGATATCTATCTCGCCAAGGCCATCGCCAGCGGCAAACCGGCAAACATTGCGGAAAAGATGGTCGCGGGCATGATGGAAAAGTTCTACGAAGAGGTTTGCCTGCTCGAGCAGCCCTTCATTAAAGATCAGACGATGAGCATCTCGCAGTTGATCGCCGCCAAGATCGGCAAGCTCGGAGAGAACATTGCCGTGCGCCGTTTTGCCCGCTTCAAAGTCGGAGACGTGAACGCTACAATCGCCTTTGTCAGCACCAAGCCTGACACTTCCGATGAGGGTGGCGAGGCGTCCGCTCCGGTTGCGAAGTAGCAGCCGAACAATTCATGGGGGCGCTTCGGCGCCCCTTTTTGCTGCGTTTTAGAATTCTCTTCTACCGTTTTAGAGGTTCAGGGTTCGATGTTGGTAGAATTCGAAAACAGGTTACCTTGAACGTTTAAAACTTGTTCGCCCGTGAAACTTGGAGACTCCATGCCAACGCCGACTCCCGTCTTCAAACGTATTCTGCTCAAAATTTCCGGCGAGGCTCTAGCCGCCACGCAAGGCTTCGGCGTTGACACGGCCCGCATTCATGAAGTCGCGGCCGAACTCGCCGACGTGCATGCCCTCGGCATCCAGATGGCAATCGTTGTGGGCGGAGGCAATTTTTTCCGCGGCGTAGCCGACCAGGCCCGCAACATGGATCGCGTCTCCGCCGATCACATGGGAATGCTGGCAACCGTCATCAACGCGCTGGCATTGCAGGATGCCCTTGAAAAACAGAAAGTCTTTACTCGCGTGCAAACCGCCATCGAGATGAATCAGGTTGCCGAGCCTTTCATCCGTCGCCGCGCCATCCGCCACCTCGAAAAAGGACGGGTCGTTATCTTCGCCGGAGGCACCGGCAATCCGTATTTCTCGACCGACACCGCCGCGTCGCTGCGCGCCATGGAAATCAAAGCCGATGCCATTCTCAAAGCGACAAAAGTTGACGGCATCTACGACGCCGATCCCATGAAAGTGAAGGATGCAAAAAAATATTCCACCCTCACCTACATGGACGTTCTGAAACAAGGCCTCAAAGTGATGGACTCAACCGCCATTTCGCTATGCAAGGACAATAATCTTCCGATCATCGTTTTCAATCTGAACCACCACGGAAATAT
>PLBX01000505.1:4416-5646 GCA_003135495.1 Acidobacteriaceae bacterium
ACCTCTAACCTCCCTCCCGGTTTATAATCCTCATTCGAATATCGTAATTTGGGAGCTACCGAGAAATGGCTCATCCCGCCCTGAAAGAAGTTTATTCAACCCTCAAAACGCGTATGGAGAAGGCGGTAGAAGACTTCCGCCGCGAAATGGCCGCCACGCGCACCGGACGCGCCAACATCCACATGCTCGACACCGTCACGGTCGACTACTACGGCGAGCAGATGCCGCTCAATCAGGTCTCGCAGATTCACGCGCCCGAGCCGCAGATGATCACGGTGCAGCCCTTCGATACCTCTCAACTCGGAGCCATCGAAAAGGCCATTCGTGGCGCTGGCCTTGGACTGAATCCCATGAATGATGGCAAGTTGGTGCGCGTCCCGATTCCCGCGTTGACCGAAGAGCGCCGCAAAGACATGGTCAAGCATCTGCACAAAATTCTCGAAGATCACCGCACCGCCATCCGCAACGTTCGTCGCGATGGCAACGACTCCATCAAGAAGGCGATGAAAGACAAGAAGATTGCCGAGGACGATGAGAAGCGCGCCCTCGACGAAATCCAGAAACTCACCGACGACGAAATCAAGCGGATGGAAGAGATGAGCAAAGCCAAAGAAAAGGAAGTGCTGGAGTTTAAGTAGCGCTTCCTTTTCGAGTTATTCTGTTTGGGTCAAGCGTTGCTCTTACGATTTAGACTTCGCAGCGAGTCTCTGACATTCTGTAAGCACCCATGCCTGAATCAAATTTCGAGAAATCCCCTGCCCCGCGGATAGCCATTCCCGTGCCGCATTCCGGCGATCGCGAATATGCCGAGCGCGCATTGCCTCAATATGAAGACGCCGTGCGCGGCGCCGGTGGCGAACCAGTACGCATCGAACTCGACCAGGCCCCCGCTCAACTCAAGAAACAAATCGAGCGTTGCGATGGCGTTCTCTTGCCCGGCAGCAAGGCTGACGTTGATCCGCAGAGATACGACGAAAGTCGACACGATAAGACCGCGCCTGCCGACAGCAAGCGCGACGAGGTGGACGACTTATTATTGGAAGACGCTTACGAGCGGCATAAGCCGGTGCTAGGCATCTGCTACGGGCTGCAATCCTTAAATGTCTTCAAGAAGGGATCCCTGATCCAGGACATCGAATCGAAAATCGACCATAGCGCGGGAAAAACCGTACCGAAAGCGCACACAGTCGAGATCGAGCTCAAGTCGCGGCTGGCGGCGATTGTGGGCGC
>PLBX01000201.1 GCA_003135495.1 Acidobacteriaceae bacterium
GTCGCTGATGCGGTTGTGCGTTACAGCACCGCTGCTCTGACGTCTTGCGCTGGAACCGAAACCCCGCTGCAATAGTTATAGTCAAAATATCCCCTGGCCGGGAGACGAGCCAAACACGATTAAAGCAGAGGAGAGATCCTCTGCTTTTCTTTTGCAGCCGTTTCTAAATACACGTCTAATCCGCGATTGCAAGCGGCTATCAATTCAAAAGCCGACCCACGCTTCTTCAAACCGCCATCCCAATTTGCCCCAGTGAAGCTTTCTTTTCGCCGGAGTGTTTGGCATCACGAAGCGGTGTATGTGGAATCACTGATTCCGAGCTTCAAAGGTTTAGTCTGGCAGGCTTAATGAATTGCCCCGGCAACCATCCGCTCGTGTCGGGTGAGTCTGTAGGTGCACTAATCGACAAGCAAAGGAGATTCATTATGTTTGCTCGCATTGTTGAAATTAATCCACGACCGGAACGGAAGGAAGAACTCGTAACGGTACTGCGCAAGGAAGTTCTGCCGATCCTGAAGAATCAACCAGGCTTTCTGGAAATTCTGCCCTTTGCACCGGTGGTCACGACCGAAGAGATGGTCACAATCACTCTGTGGACTGAGAAGCGGGATGCGGAGCGCTATGAGCGCGAGGCATTTCACAAAGTGGAGGGCATACTGAAACCTTATCTAGCCACCACCCCCGTGATCTCCAAACACTACAACGTCGAAACCTCGCTCTGCCAGCACTTCGTAGCGGCCCTAACCGCCTGAAGCATAGCCCAGCAGAACCGCCGGAGCAGTTCATGCTGCTCAGGTCTCTCTTCTTGTACTTGATTTACTGTTCTTACTTCCGCTTCGTTCCCAATGTGATGCAAGTCACCAACGACCGTACCGGCAATCATCGCCATTGGTATTGCCGATAATGAAAATGTCAGGAAACGGAGTTCGGTCGGGAGAATTGTCATGATGATGCTATATCGCCTCGTTCGCTTGATCGAAACTCACTCTCAATCGCTTGCCGCTTGTCTCCTTGATCAAGTTAAAAATTCAGATCTAACCGAGCGCTACAAACAAAACGTTCGTCCCGAAGAACTAAAGGAACGGGTATATGAGGTCTACCATCACCTCGGAGAGTGGCTTATCGGTAAGGATGAATTTCGCCTGGAACAGCGTTACATGGATATCGGGGCGCGACGGCAATCGCAGCGCGTGCCGCTAAGTCAAGTAATTTGGGTGATCGTCCTGACTAAGGAAAACCTCTGGGATTTCATCAGAAAAGAGTCAGTTCTAGACCGTCCAGTAGAGGTGTTTGGCGAATTGGAAATGCTGCAATTACTGGAACAATTTTTCGACCGCGCCATTTACTACGCTACCGTGGGTTATGAAATGGCAACCGCCAACGCGATTTTGTCCGAAACCGAGAGTCAGTCGAAGACCGCTTAAGGGGATTGCAAGTGATGTCGTGGGAACTGGACTATGTAACAAAGTTTTACACGGCAGATGAGGCCCTGCGCTGCATTGAATCCGGGATGCGCGTCTATATTCAGCCGGGATGCGCCGAACCCGAAACCCTTGTCGAAGCTTTAATCCGCCGCGCCCCTTTTGTTCGAGATGTCGAAATCGTCCACATGATGATGATGGGAACTGCGGAGTATGTGGCTCCCTCCATGGAGAAGCACTTCCGGCACAATGCTATTTTTATCGGCGCCAACGTGCGCGACGCCATTAATGACGGCAGGGCGGATTACACTCCGATTTATCTCAGCGAAATTGAAGAGTTGTTCGAGAGCGGCGCCATGCCGCTGGATGTCGCGCTGATTCAGGTTTCTCCTCCAGATTCGCACGGTTATTGCAGCTTTGGGATAGGCGTGGATACAACGCTTACAGCAGCCAGGTGCGCGCGATACGTGGTGGCCCAGGTGAACAGTTGCATGCCGAGGACCTACGGCGACAGCTTCATCCACGTGAGTGACATCGATGCGATCGTCGAATCCTCGCGTCCTTTGTGCGAAAGCAAGAAGCCCCGGGTAACAGAACTGCAGACCGATATTGCGCGCAATGTAGCAAACCTGATTGACGATGGCGCTGTGTTGCAACTTGGGATTGGCGGAATACCCGATGCCGTGCTTCCCTTTCTCAGCGATCGTAAAGATCTCGGCGTGCACAGTGAACTGGTATCGGACGGCGTAGTTCCCCTCATTGAGGCCGGCGTAATCAACGGCGCTCGCAAGAACTTCAAGCCTCGCAAGATTATCTTGGGGTTTGCCATGGGCACGAAGAAACTCTTCGACTTTGTAGACAATAATCCGATTTTCGAATTCCATCCCACCGCCTACACAAATGACGCGACCTTGATTGGACGCAACGACAATATGGTTGCCATCAACTCGGCGCTACAAATCGACCTGACGGGCCAGGTCTGTTCCGATTCAATTGGGACGAAGTTTTATAGCGGTATCGGAGGGCAGGTAGATTTTCTTCGCGGCGCCGCTCGGTCTCAAGGCGGCAAGCCGATTATCGCCATCTCATCGACGGCAAAAAACGGGGCTATCTCTCGTATCGTTCCAATGCTAAGCCCCGGCGCCGGAGTGGTCACCTCCCGCGGCCTGATTCGCTACGTGGTGACGGAATATGGCATGGCTTACCTGCATGGAAAAACTATCCGTCAGCGGGCACAGGCGTTGATCGAAATTGCACATCCGAACTTCCGCGAAGAGCTCTATGAATTCTGCGAAAAGACAAAATGGTTACATCGCCCACAACCAACAGTTCTAATTTAACTTATATAATTCTCTACTAAGTTCATTTCACTATTGTTAAGGACCGTCGAGGTTTTGTCATGATAGATAGAAACGACAAGGTTAAGAAAATTTGCGAGCGGCTTCAAGAGCTTGGATATTCATCCGAAAACAACATCAAACTGTATGGCGAGAAATTTCACTTGGTTTCGAATCCCGTTCCTGAAGGGGATGGCTTTGCCGTCGATGGTATTACTTTGACGTCCGGTAATGTCAGAAGAATGCGGATTCCGCTGCCGATAATTGACAGCTTGAGGAAAGAGTTCGATCGCGCCGCCTAAACCGATTTTCACTTCTATGCTCCGAATCACCTGTAGAGACGCGGCTTGCCGTGTCTCTCGCGACCGGAACATGCCATTCGGTTCCGCGTTTGATCAAGAGTGAACCATCTTTTCAAGGGCAGCTTTGTCACGGATGATCAAAGTCGCACCCTTTAAGTGCAGCAACTGCTGCTTCTTGAACTGCGCGAACAAACGGCTGACTGTTTCGCGTGTTGTGCCTATGATTTCAGCAATCTCTTCATGCGTTAGCGTTAGTTGCACATGAAGAGGATCTCCATTTCGAGTTGCATTGGACCATCTCAGGATTAGTTGGGCAAAACGTTCCGCCGGCGAGTTAGTAAGCCCAAGAGTGCGAATCCCCTGATAAGCCGCGTAATAATTGCGGCTCAGTTCCTCTGCCACCCTTAAAGCGACGGCTCCATTTTCGCGTAGAAATTGCAACAATGCATCGCGAGTAATAAAATTTGCCTGGCCCGGCTCGATCATCTCGGCGGTAACTTCATAAGGCCGGTTCGAGATGGTCGCACTCAGCCCCAGAACCTCTCCGCTTTCCGCGATTTTCGTAATGATGGTTCTGCCCTCCGAAGAAGAGGTCGAAAGCTTCGCTTTCCCTCCGCACAATACAAAAATTCCGCGGGGTTGCTGCCCCTCTATAAACAACATTGCCGATTTTGGATAGACCGCCGTCGATCGAATCTCGTTCAATCTCTCCAGCGCATTTAGGGGCAAGTTGCAAAAGAGATGTTCCTCACGCACCGGGCACGTGAGGCAATTGTCGAGGATGTTGAGCCCGTAAGGAGCGCGCATTCGATACTTCTATTCGACTCATCCGCTCGGAATGTATCTCCGCAAATTGTAACACTTGCTTTGTTCGTGACCAGGGTCACTGCAAAACGTGACCTGCAACATGGCGCCTAAAACGAAATGTGCCGAAAATCGAGATGAGCGGAGTTTACGGACCTGAGCAGATTGGGCCAAACATTGGCGCAAGCAAATCTTCTCTCGCACACAATTTCTCCTGGAGGTGCCTTATGCATACAGTCGAGACAGGGAAGCGAATCACCCTTAAGAATGTTCTATTCGCTACCGATTTTTCACAATGCTCCAATGCAGCCCTACCTTATGCCCTGTCTGTGGGCCGCCGCTACGGAGCAACTGTGCATGCCGCCCACGTTAGACCTTCGAGAGGCGAAATGCTGATGATGTCGCCGGAATGCTGGCCCGCGTTGATCGAGGAAGAGGACGCCAGGGTAGAAAATTACATCGATCAACTCGAGAAGCAACTCCGTGACGTGCCTCACGATGTGCTAACCACGAACGGTGACGTCCCGCTCGCGATTATCCAGCTTATAGAAAAATACAAGATTGATTTACTGGTGCTCGGCACCCATGGCCGGGCGGGCGTCGGCAAATTATTCATGGGCTCCATTGCTGAAGAAGTCTTAAGGCGAGCCCCTTGCCCCGTCCTGAGCATCGGACCGCACGTAACCGCGAAACCGAGCCGGGAAATTCAATTTCAACATATTTTATTCGCCACTGACTTCAGTAAAGACTCGTTAGCGGCGTTACCGTACGCCGTTTCCTTTGCCGAGGAAGATCAGGCCCAACTCGAATTGCTGCACGTCGTCGAACAACCGGCTGCAGGCATCCCAGATCTGGACGACGTCCAAGCTTCGCTAAAGCGTCGACTGGAAGCGCTGGTTCCACCGGATGCACAGCTCTGGTGTGAGGCAGAAGCCTTAGTCGAGTTCGGGCCACAATTTGCTTCGCCTGCCCTGCGCATTGTGGGAATTGCGGGAGCTCGTAAAGCAGACCTGATCGTTCTGGGCGCACATCCTCCAATCGGCAAGCTTGGACTCGCCACACACCTGGCCAGCACGACGGCGCAAGTCTTAACGCAGTCTAAATGCCCTGTTCTCACTGTCCGTGGCGAGTGGGTGAACTAAGCCCAACACGATGGTGAGGCCGGCGATTGAATGTGCCAGTCTCACCATCGGCGATTCTATGCCAATCTTTATTCGCCAACAGGTTTATGATCGAGGCAATAAATCTGATCACGACAGGCGTACTTTGGGTTTATGAACTCGACCAATGCCAGCCTCGTGGGACAGCGTCCGCACGAAGAAGCAAATTCATCGACCCAACGATATGGGCTGGACGCCATGTTCTCTCCCGCCTCGGTCGCCGTTATCGGTGCAACTAGCCGCCCATCAAGCGTAGGCCGTACCGTTTTTGAAAATCTTTTGCAGGGCAGTTTTCACGGCAAAATCTATGCGGTTAACTCTGCGCATCCGGAAGTTTTAGGGATCAAAACCTATTCCTCCATCCGGCACCTTCCCGAACCTGTAGACCTTGCGATCGTCGCCACTCCCGCCGCAACCGTCGCACCGATTATTGGCGAATGTGTGGATGCCGGCGCGAAATCCGCAGTCGTAATTTCCGCTGGATTTCGCGAGCGCGGCTCGGGAGGCGCTGCGCTCGAACAACAGATTCGGCAGCATTTGAGTCGCGGCAGTATGCGTCTCATTGGTCCAAACTGCCTAGGCATCATGAATCCGACGATTGGCTTGAACGCGACTTTCGCCAAAGACGCACCTCATTCCGGCAACGTCGCATTCCTCAGCCAGAGCGGAGCGCTCCTCACGGCGATTCTCGACTGGAGCCAGCGCGAGAAAGTTGGATTCAGCGCCATCGTTTCCACCGGATCAATGCTCGATGTGGGCTGGGGCGATTTGATTTATCACTTCGGTGACGATCCGCATACGAAAAGCATTTTGCTCTACATGGAATCGATCGGCGATGCGCGATCCTTCTTATCGGCGGCGCGCGAGGTCGCACTCACTAAGCCGATCATTGTGATTAAAGCCGGCCGTTCCGAAGAGGCCTCACGCGCCGCTGCCTCGCATACCGGGGCGCTCACCGGCAGCGATGAAGTGCTGGACGCGGCTTTCCGCCGGTCGGGAGTTTTGCGCGTCTATAAGATCGCACATCTTTTTTATATGGCGGAGGTGCTCGGACGGCAGCCACGGCCAAAGGGGCCGAGGCTTACAATCCTAACCAACGCCGGCGGACCTGCTGTGCTCGCCACCGACGCGCTGGTCGCCAATGGTTGCAAACTGGCTGAACTCTCTGCCGATAGCCTGCAGAGGCTCAACGAGTTTTTGCCCGCGCATTGGAGTCATAACAATCCCATCGACATTTTGGGCGATGCGGATCCTGATCGCTATTCGCGCGCCATCGAAATTGCTTCGAAAGATCCAAACAGTGACGGTCTGCTGGTGATCCTTGCGCCCCAAGGCATGACCGATCCAACACAGATTGCCCAACGATTGACTCCTTACGCCAAACAATACGGCAAGCCCGTGCTCGCCAGTTGGATGGGTGGGAACAGCGTTGCTGACGGCGAAGCAGCCTTGAATTCAGCTGGAATACCGACCTTCTCGTATCCAGATACGGCGGCGCAAGCCTTTACTTATATGTGGAGATATTCCTACAACCAGCGCGCGCTTTATGAAACTCCCACATTGCCTGAAGAGTCGGAAATGGAAAGTTCCGCGCGCAAGGAAGTGGAGCAGATTATTCAGCAGGCGCGAATGCAGGGCCGCACACTGCTCACCGAGTTTGAATCAAAGCGACTTTTGTCGCTTTACGGTATTCCCACGGTTGAAACTCGCACCGCCGGCACCGAGGATGAGGCAGCCGCGATTGCAAAAGAAATCGGCTTCCCGATAGTGTTAAAAGTCCTCTCGGAAACGATCACGCATAAGACCGATGTCGGCGGGGTCAAGCTGAATCTGCCGGATGAATCGGCCGTGCGCGCTGCCTATCGCGCGATTCGGTCGTCGGTAGAAAAACTAGAACAATCGCTGTCCCAGAAATCAGTTGCAGAAAAAGTTACTACCGCGAAATTGACTGGATCTTCATTCTGCGGAGTAACCGTGCAGCCCATGATTGAGCACGATGGCTACGAATTAATTCTTGGCAGCAGCGTCGACCCACAATTTGGCCCAGTCGTTCTCTTTGGATCCGGCGGACAACTGGTTGAAGTGTATCGCGATCATGCGCTGGCGCTTCCGCCGCTGAATACAACGCTGGCACACCGATTGATGGAACAAACGCGAATCTATACCGCGCTCAAGGGAATTCGTGGACGCAAGCCGGTAAACTTGCCCGCCCTCGAACAACTTCTCGTCCGCTTCAGTCAACTCATTCTCGAACAGCGCTGGATCGCCGAGATTGATATC
>PLBX01000544.1:0-22345 GCA_003135495.1 Acidobacteriaceae bacterium
GACAACATGAGCATGGCCGCATCGATTGAAAGCCGGGTACCGTTTCTTGATCACGTGCTGGTTGAGTTTGCCACGACGATTCCGCGTGAAGTGCAGATTCAAGGATTGGCCGGCAAGCGAATTCTGAAAAAAGCGGTTGAAGATTTGCTGCCGCATTCGATTCTTTACCGGCCAAAGTTGGGATTTCCGACGCCGTGGAGCGGATGGCTAGCCGGCCCGCGATTGGAAAGCATTCGCCAGATGCTGCTTGAATCCCGCAGTCTTAATCGCGGATACTTCCGGCGCGAAGCGATTGAAACTTTATTNNAATGAGCATCGTGCCAAGCATCGAGACAACTATGACCGCATCTGGCGGTTGCTGAATCTTGAATTATGGCATCGCGTCTGTCTGGAAGGCGAAGCGCACGAAGAAGTTGGCGATTCTGCCATGAAGCTGGCGACGACGCGATAAGATTTTCGACACGCTGAATCCTTCCTTTTCCTCGNNTGTCATCCCGAGCGAAGCGAAGGGCCTGCTTTCTTGGCAAAATCAGCTTCCTTCGCTTCGTTCAGGAAGACAATTTATTTGTGCTGCGAATTTACGATGCGAAATGCAATGCTATCCTCGATATCTCAACCCTATGCACAATCTCCGCTCTATTCTCCTTTTGATCCTACTCACCACCTTGGGCGCTTTCGCCCAACAACCCTTTCTCGACGCCCATCAGTGGACGACTCTGCGAGATGAGTCAAACGGCGCTGCTCCATATGAGAATCTCCGGTACCTGACAACACTGCATCGCGTCCCGGCTACCGCGGATTTCGAACAAGCGGCGCAGTTCATTTTGCAACGTGCCCGCGAGTACGGATTGTCCGATGCTCACAGTGAGCAGTTCCCGATTGATGGAACGAAGCAGTATGGATTGATGCGTTCCTACTTGGGTTGGACCGTGGAAGAGGCGCGGCTTTGGGAAATCAAGCCGCAACACTTGTTGCTTGGAGATTGGAAGACCGATCCCATTCATCTCGCGGATTACAGTCACAGCGCCGACGTAGAAACGGAGCTGGTCGACATCGGCAACGGCGCGAGCGAAGCCGATTACAGCGGAAAAGAGGTGCGCGGCAAAATCGTTTTGGCCGATGGAGTTCTGGCCCGCGTGCAGGAACTCGCGGTTAGACAGCACGGCGCGGCTGGTATCGTCAGCGACATGCCTAACCAGACCACGGCTTGGTCGGGACTGGATACGACAATCGTTCGCTGGGGACATTTGGATGCGCGGGTGCCCTCGGGCTTCGCGTTCATGGTCTCGCGGGGAACGGCCGAAGCGCTGCGCTCCCGCATACGAGACGGGGAACACATACTGCTGAATGCCCACGTAAAAGCGACTGTCGGCCCGAGTCACTGGACGGTTGTCAGTGCAACGATTCCCGGCGCCGATTCCTCTTCGGGCGAAATTATTTATAGCTGCCATCTCGATCACGAGCGGCCTGGAGCAAACGATAACGGCAGCGGATGCGTCACGATCCTGGAGTCCGCGCGCGTACTCGCGCGTTTAATCAATTCAGGCCGGTTGCCGCGGCCAGTACGCACGCTACGCTTCATCTGGGGCCCTGAGGTCGAGGGCACCATGGCATTTCTTGCGACTCATCCGGAAATCAAGCAGCGGCTACGGGCCAACATCCACATGGATATGGTGGGCGGCGATCCTTTCAAGAATAAATCTGTATTTCACGTCACCAGCACGCCATGGTCATTGCCGAGTTTTGTAACCGACGTAGGCGCGGCATTTCTTGACACGATTCGAACTGCCGCCAGCGGTTATGCGGCGGGTGAACTAACAGTTGATTCGGGAATCGTGGAGACACGCGCGGGGGGAAACGGCACTCGCAACGAGTTGATTGCGGATGTGACTCCTTACTCTAGCGGAAGCGATCACGACGACTTCGATTCTTCCACAATTGCGGTTCCATCTCTTTATCTTCGGGACTGGCCTGATATTTACATTCATACTGACCATGACACGCTCGAACAAATTGACGCCACAAAGCTGCGCCGCATTGCCTTGCTGGGCGCGGCTTCGGGATACGTTTATGCGAGCGTTACTGTGCCACAGCTTCCGGCGTTATTACCGTTTTTTGCTGCGCAAGCCGAAGCTCGCATGGCACAGGCTTTCACTGGCGCCCAGAATTTGATCGAGAACCCGCAACTGGAAGTGGGTATCGCGTGGTATGAAGCCCATAACTTGATCGATCAAACGCTGCAACGCGAGATAGGGACTCTGAACTCCATTGTCAATTTCACCGGCGCGCCTGCATCGTCAGACTCGGCGCAAGTGAAATTTCATGCTAACCAGGCGTCCGATTTCCAGAGTTGGATTGATGCGCAAGCGCACGCGCGAGGGGCAAACGGAAAATCGCCAACCGCTCCGTGGAGTGATTCGAAAGAAGCGAAACGAGTGCCGTCGCGCGTTGGAGAATTCGGCCCTCTGACTTATCAGAACGATAATGTTTTGTTGGCGCGACTGGGCAAAGAGCAGTATGCGAAGATCAAACTAATTAATAGCGAAGCGACTCAAATGCTGAACGTCCGCGACCAGTCTGAACTTTACGCCTATGAGATCGTGAATTTCGTGAATGGCAAGCGCTCGGTCGGCGAGATTCGCGATGCAGTGTCAGCTGAATATGGCCCTTTGCCTATCGGTCTTGTGGCCGATTATCTCGATGCTTGCGTGGCGGCGGGAGTAATGGAATGGAAGTAAGTGAGTTGCAAAGACCGTTCAGGAGCAATAGAGTCGTCTTACGACGGGGATGCTGCTGACCGGGTGAACGTTCGGCACGCACAGATACCGAAAACAGCGGGAAGGGATTGAGGATTGAAGATTTCGCAAAAAGGTCTTTACGCGCTGCAGGCGATCATGACTTTAGGCCGCCGTTACGGTACCGAGACCGTAAAGATTCGTGATATCGCCGTGGACAGCGATCTGCCGGAAAAATTTCTGGAACTGATTCTGCTTGAACTGAAAAACGCCCGCATCGTGGAAAGCGTACGCGGCGCAAAAGGTGGTTACCGGCTGCGTCGCCCGCCAGCGGAAATAAAACTCAGTGAGATTATCCGTCTAGTGGATGGCCCGTTGGCCCCATTTGGAGATGCGGACCAACTTCGTAGCCTCATTGCCAGCGATCCCGACCATCGCGCCTTGTATAAGGTGTTTTTAGAAGTACGCGATGCCGCTGCGAAAATCCTCGAAAGCACCAGCGTTGCCGATCTTGTGAGCGGTTCTCCGGCTAGCCGAAAGCGGTCTAGTGCGAAGAAGAAGACGAGCAAGGCTCGGCTTGCCGCGATTGTTCATCAGGCGGACAACAATACGCCGTAAACTCTCGCTACGATTTTTGCCTTCTGAACTTCTATCAATCAAGCGAGAACCGCCTGATATTCCCCGTATGCGCCTTTGAAATCGGTGATTTCGTGGGTGCCTTCGAAGTGCCAGATGCGGGTTGCCACCTCGTCGATCAGATCCTCGTCATGCGTTACCAGCAGCACGGTTCCGGGATAGCGCTGCAGCGAAATGTTGAGAGCGTTGATCGATTCCAGATCGAGATGGTTCGTGGGCTCGTCGAGGACGAGAAGGTTCGGTTTTTGCAACATCAGTTTGCAGAAGAGCAATCGCGCGGCTTCACCGCCGGAGAGAATATCGGTGCGCTTATCGGCATCGTCGCGCGGAAAGAGCATCTGCCCTAGAATTCCGCGGATTTCTTCCGTCGATGCGGCAGGATCCCACTGATGAAGCCATTCCAGAACCTTGATGCCCGGTTCGATCAGCGCCTTGTGATCCTGGGCGAAATATCCTACCGCTGCTTCGTGACCCCAACTAACTTTTCCGGCGTCGACGAACGGCCCGTCGTAACCACTTGTCTTTCGCAATTCCGATTCAGAAACCGTCGGCGAGTTCGCCAGCAGCGCATTCACCAGAGTAGTTTTGCCGGAACCGTTGCGGCCCATGAGCGCGATCTTTTCTCCGCGCAGCACACTCGCCGTAAAGTTGGAAACTACTTTCGCATCTCCGTAGGACTTACTAAGTCCCTCGATTTCGAGAATATGCTTTCCTGAGGGACGCTTCTGCTCGAACTTCAAGTACGGGCGTTGGATGTTCGATCGCGCTAGTTCCGTTACCTGCAGGCGCTCCACTTCTTTGCGCCGCGACTGCACCTGGCTGGAGCGGGTTCCGGCGGCGAAGCGGGCGATGAACTCATTTAACTGGTCGATCTTTTTTTCGCGCTGCGCATTTTGCGATTCGATTTGCGAGCGAATCTGCGTCTTCGCGATCACCATGTCGTCGTAGGTGCCGGTGTAGGTGATGATGGTCTCGTAATCGATATCGGCGATATGAGTGCAAACGCCGTTGAGAAAGTGGCGATCGTGAGAAATGACGATCAGCACACCTTCATATTGATTGAGAAAATTCTTGAGCCAGTGAATGGAATCGAGATCGAGGTTGTTGGTCGGCTCGTCCAATAGCAGGGCTTGCGGATGACCAAATAGAGCCTGGGCCAGAAGCACGCGAACCTTTTGCCCGCCCGGCAGTTCAGACATTTTTCGTTCATGCTGCTCGTCCGGAATGTCGAGGCCCTGCAAGAGAATCGCCGCGTCGCTTTCGGCGGTATACCCATCTTCCTCGCCAACGATACCTTCAAGTTCGCCAAGCTTCATGCCGTCCGCGTCGGTCATCTCTGGCTTGGCGTAAATAATCTCACGCTCTTCCATCGCCGCCCACAAGCGCTTGTTGCCCATGATTACGGCATCGATCACGCGGTACTTATCGAAGGCAAATTGATCCTGGCTCAACACGCCGAGCTTTTTGGGGCGAACGACGGTCCCCTTCTGCGGATCGAGTTCGCCGGTCAGAAGCTTCATGAAAGTTGATTTGCCGGCACCGTTCGGGCCAGTGAGACCGTAGCGTTTCCCCGGAACAAAGCCCGTGGAAACCTCGTCAAATAGAATTTTGGCGCCGTAGCGCATGGACACATTGCTGACTGAAATCATGGTGTTTTGGGAACTGCGGGAATCGATCCAATCGGAAGAGACGCAGCTACTGTAGTTAGGATAACACGCGGGTCTTCAAGGATTCATTTTGTCACGTGATTCGTCGATTTACACGGGAAATCTAAACCTTCACCCCAGAGCGCACGGAGGTACACGGGGAAAAGCGTTTTACCACTAAGTACACTAAGGTTCACGAAGGGCCGTGTTAGCCTTCTCAAAGTCATGAACGATTCTCAGCATTCTTCTTCCATTAATCTTGCGGCGGTTGCACGGCAGGTGATGCGTGCCCGTGGTTTTGCACCCGACTTTTCGCCCGAGACCCAACGGCAACTGGCGGATATTACAGCCCACCCACCGCGGCTCGCGCCATCCGATAAAGTGCGCGATCTGCGCAATTTGCTTTGGTCTTCTGTTGATAACGACACTTCGAAGGATCTGGACCAGATCGAAGTCGCCGAACGCTTGCCGAATGGCGACGTGAAGGTGATGATCGGAATCGCCGACGTCGATGCCTTTGTTCCCAAAGGTTCGCCGATCGATCAACACGCGGAACGCGAAACGACTAGCGTTTATACGGGCGTCAGCATTTTTCCGATGCTGCCGAATGAGCTTTCTACCGGCGCATCCTCCCTATTGCCGGATTTTGACCGTCCGGTAGTAGTAACTGAATTCGTGCTCAGCAGCGGCGGCGCGCTGAGTTCGAGCAACGTGTATCGAGCTATCGTTCGCAATAAGGCGCAACTGACTTACAACGCGATCGGCGCTTGGCTGGAGGAAAAGGCTGCGCCTCCGCCAAAAGTTGCCGCGTCACCCGACCTGCAAACTCAACTTAGAATGCAGGACGAAGTTGCGCAATCGCTGAAGAAACTGCGTTACGAGCACGGAGCGCTCAACATCGATACCAGTGAAGTTGTTCCGCTTCTGCTTAACGAGCAGGTAATGGACGTGGTGAAGGCCGAAAAGAATCGGGCAACCGATTTGATTGAAGACTTCATGGTCGCTGCCAATGGAGTGGTGGCGCGACTGCTGGCTAAGGTTTCTTCAATCCGCCGGATCGTGAAGACGCCGGAGCATTGGGACGGCATCCTGCGTCTGGCAGCCGCGGACGGTGAGAGACTGCCGCCGGATCCCGATTCCAAGGCACTCAACGATTTTCTTCTCAAGCGCAAGGCCGCTGATCCCGATCACTTTGCCGATTTATCGCTGGCAGTCATCAAGTTGATTGGGCCCGGGGAGTACATTCTGGAGCGCGCAGGGGATCCGCCACAGGGACATTTTGGCCTTGCAGTGCAGGACTACACGCATTCAACCGCTCCCAATCGCCGGTTTGCTGATGTTGTCACGCAGCGCTTGGTCAAATCTCTTCTCGATGGAAAACCTGCGCCGTATTCGGACGATGAGCTTTCAAGCATCGCGGCAAATTGCACCGCAAAGGGCGATGCCGCGCGAAAGGTGGAACGAGAAATGTCGAAGCGCTTGTCCGCCATAGCAATGAGCCATCGCGTCGGCGAGACGTTCGACGCTATCGTCACTGGAGTGACTCCGAAGGGAACTTTTTTGCGAGTCATGCAGCCGCACATTGAAGGATTGCTGGCCCAAGGTGCGGCGGGGCTGAACATCGGTGACAAGTTGCGCGCAAAGCTGACCCGAACCGATGTGCAACATGGATTCATCGATTTTGCGCGCGCATTCTGCTAAGAGACGTGCACGGTGACGCGCGTACTTCGCAGGGCAAATTGCAATCGGTTCTGAAACGTATTACAGGATGCGATGGTGGCGCCTTTGAAGCCGCGCTGGAACCATTCATCTCTTTGAGCGGAGCTTCCGTGGGTAAAAGTTCAGGATTCATGTGGCCCGTGCTAATGCGCTGCAAACGATCATCGCCCACGGCTGCGGCGGCTTTCAACGCCGAATCGATATCCCCCGCATCCAGTAAATGACGTTGCTCTGTCGCGTGTGCCCAGACGCCCGCGAAGCAATCGGCCTGCAATTCTATGCGCACTGATATGGCTTTCGCAGATTGAGGGTTGCGTTCCTGCGCCGCCCTGGCTTTCGCCTCAAATGGTGGCAGGGCGTGGAGCGGGTTAGCTGCTTTTCTTCTCTAGTTCGGCCCACCGAGTGTAAAGCGCATCGAGTGCCTGTTGCGCTTGGTCGAGCTCGAATTGCGCTTTCACAAGATGCGCGGCGTCGGTTGCGTTGGCCGGATCTTCTAATTCTTCGCGTTTCGCTTGCACTCTCTGTTCGGCTTCTTCTACTCGTCGCTCGATCGTGGCGTATTCTCTCGCTTCGAGGTACGAGAGTTTCTTTTTTGTGGATGCCGATGACTTCGAGTCGGAGGAGGCGCGCGAACCGCCGTTGTTTGTGTTGTCGGCAGACTTCGAGCGCTGCGTTTGCCACGCTTCCCATTGCCCGTAATCTGCGAAGGTGTCAGCTCCGCCTTTTCCATTGAGGCCTAGGACGATGGTAGAAAGGCGGTCGAGCATATAGCGATCGTGCGTCACGAGAACTAGCGAGCCGGGGAAATCGATCAGGCTTTCTTCCAGAATTTCCAGCGTCGGAATGTCGAGGTCGTTGGTAGGTTCGTCGAGTAGGAGAATGTCGGCGGGCTGAAGCATTAATTGCGCGATCAGTACACGGGCGCGTTCGCCTCCGGAGAGGCGTCCGACCGGCTGGCTGAGTTGTTCCCCTGTAAAGAGAAATCGTGCCGCCCATCCCGCGACATGAATTACGCGATCGCGATAAACAACAGAATCGCCGTCAGGCGCGAGGGCGCGGCGCAAAGTCACGTCGGGATCGAGCGTACGAGTCTGGTCAAAGTAAACAATGCGAAGCCAATCGGCGCGACGAATCTCTCCGCTCGTTGCAGACAGGTCGCCTTGCAGCAAACGCAGCAGCGTTGTTTTCCCGCTGCCGTTCGGGCCAACCAGTCCTACGCGCATCCCTGCGGTCAGGATGAAGTTAAGGCCGTCAAATAGCGAGCGGCTTCCCATGGTGCAAGTGAGATTCTGAAGTTCAATCAGTCTTTTCGTCTTACGATCCGTCGCAGAGAAATCAATTTGCGCGGTGGTGCTGCGAGTTCGTTGGTTAAGGTCGGCCAGTTCTCCCATGAGTTCGCCCGCCTTGCTAATGCGGGCCTTCGACTTGCGAGTACGGGCCTTCGCGCCCCGCCTCAACCACTCGATTTCCCCGTGAACCAAATTTTCCAGCGCTTCCTGACGCTTGGATTGCGCATGCAGAAATTCTTCTTTCTTCTCGAGAAATGCGCTGTAGTTGCCGCGCACTCGAAGCGAGCCATCGGGATAGATGCGGTTGAGTTCGACCATATCGGTCGTGACATTTTCCAGAAAATAACGGTCGTGACTTACGATGACGCTAGCGAATGACGCTTGCGCAAGCAGATCTTCGAGCCATGTGATTCCAAGCAGATCGAGGTGATTAGTCGGCTCATCCAGCAGCAGAATGTCAGGATGTTGCACCAGCGCCTCGACAATCGCTAAACGCTTCTGCCATCCGCCGGATAATTCGGCCGCTTTGGCATCGAGGTCTTCGAACCCAGCGCGCCCCAGAGTTTCAGCAAAGCGGGCGCCGCGCTCAGAGCCGGAGACGTGGCTGCGATCGAGAGCGCTTTCGATTGCGGAGCGCACTGTGGCGCCGGGTGGAAATCGCGAATCTTGCTCGACGCTGGCTAGACGAGTGCGTTTGCGGAAGGATACTTCGCCGCTGTCGGCGGTCACTTCGCCCGCGAGAATTCTTAGGAGAGTGGATTTGCCTGAGCCGTTGGGGCCGATGAGGCCGATGCGGTCTCCGTCAGAAATGGTGAAGGAAACATTTTGAAAGAGGGGATTCGCTCCGAAGGCTTTGGTAATTTGCTGCGCGTTGACTATGGGAGGCAATGAAAAACAATCTCCTGATAATGTCGATGTGTTGAGAGTATCAGTTGGAAGAGAACGTGGCTGACAACTCTAGTTTCGTTTCTGGCAAGCCTATTGCAAGATTACTTTTTGATTCAGATCTTGAGCGGCTTGCTCAATGTTTTCTGGCCTGCCCAAATCACGCCAATAATTTTCATCCGCTCTATAGGCAAAAATTCTTTCTCCTTGACCCGCGACCCGCAAGTACGAAGCGATGATGGAAAACGCGCCGCGCTCCGTCATCATCGGCAGAAACCGTGGAGAGATAACGTGAATGCCGGAAAAAGCGAGAGCGTGCATTGGCTCGCTCCCGCCAACCAATTCCGGTTCGCCGCTTCCGGCGCGGCGACCGCAAAGCTGAAGTCGATCATCGAAGAGTAAATAGCGGGAGGCTTTTCGATCCTGCACAGCCAAGGTGGCGAGCGCCTGATTGTCTATATGAAATTGGACCATGCGCCCCAGATCGATTGTGCTGAGGACGTCGACATTGTGGACAAGGAACGGTTCATCGAGAGCAGCGGGCTGGTTGGAATCGTTGGCAGAATCGCTTCCGGAATCAGTGCGAAAGAAATGAGCAGCCTTTTTAAGGCCGCCGCCAGTGTCGAGCAAAGTCGTCTCGCGCGAAATTTCAATGTGCAGGCCGAAGTTGCTGTTTGTTCTTAGATAGTCCTCGACCATGTCGGCGAAGTGAAAGACGTTGATGATCACATCACTGACTCCAAACCTTCGCAGCCGGGCAAGCGTCATTTCCAGCATCGTGCGGCCGTTAATTTCGACGAGAGCTTTGGGGCGATTATCAGTGAGGGGCCGCAGGCGCGTTCCGAGGCCTGCGGCGAAAATCATCGCTTTCATTCGCGCATCGCCTTATGAGCAACAGCTATTGATGGAGTTGCTCCGGCTTCCGCGGCTGCCGGATTCAGTTGCGGTTGCTCGCGATGACGGAGTATCACCTCCACGCCTTCTTTTTCGCGCAGATGTTTTACCAACTGCTCGGCGAGGTAGACGGAGCGATGCTGGCCTCCCGTACAACCGAAAGAAACCATCAGGTTTTGGAATCCACGGCCTTGATACGCGGCAACGCTGGCGTCAACCAGTGACTTTGCATTGGCCAGGAAATCGTGGACGCTTTGCTGATGACTGAGATAGTCAATCACGGAAGAATCTTTGCCAGTGAGAGATTTGAAGCGCTCTTCGCGGCCCGGATTAGGGAGGCTGCGTGCATCAAAAATAAATCCACCGCCGTTACCGCTGTCGTCTTGTGGCAGGCCTTTGTGAAACGAAAAACTGAAGATTCGCACCTTTAATTTTTCTAATTTCGTTTCGCAGTTTTCCGGCTTAGATGTGAGCCCCTGAAGTTTTTCGGAAGCACCCATTGTCTTGAATGCTTCCATTACTGTGGGAAGCGCAATTGGCAGTTCGACATTGTGAAGGAGCCAGCGCAAATTTTTGAGGGCGTAGGGAACGCTCTGGAGAAAATGCTCTTTGCGTTCGTAAAAGCCGCGGAACCCGTAAGCGCCTAGGGCCTGCATGATACGTACGTAAACGTAAGCATAGTAGTACTGCATGAAGGCAGCGCGATCGAGATCGATGAAGGCGGCAAGGCTGTCTAGATAATGATCGAGCAATTGCTGGCGAAGTTCCGGAGGCAGGTCGGCCTTGGCGTCGTATAAGAGGGAGGCAATATCGTATTGCAACGCGCCTCTTCTGCCGCCTTGATAGTCGAGAAAAAAGGGCTGACCGTCGCGCAGCATGATATTACGAGATTGGAAATCGCGATAAAGAAAATAATCGCGGCCAGCACTCAAAAGAAATTTAGTCAGGCGGGTGAAATCACGCTCCAGCGCTTGCTCATTGAATGGAATTCCGGCGAGGCGCAGGAAATAATATTTGAAATAGTTCAGATCCCACGCAATGGACTGGCGATCGAAGCTGGCGCGGGGATAGCAGACTTTGTAGTTCAGGTCGCGAGCCGCCTCGACTTGAAAGCTCGGTAATATTTCGACGACCTTGCGATAAGCCGCGATCGTTTCGGGAGCGATGGCGTCGCCGTCTCGATGGCTTGAAAGAAACTCGAAAAGTGTCGTGCCACCAAAATCTTCTTCCAGATATGCCCCGTTCTTTAGGTCTTGGGCATAAATTTCAGGCACGGGTAAACCGTGATGGCGAAAGTGACGGGAGAATTCGAGGAAGGCTACATTTTCTTCGCGTACGTCATACAAAATGCCGATAGCGGTAAGTTTGTTGCTAGAAAGGCGGATGATCTTCCGGCCGGAGCCGCCGAGCTGACCCTGGAGTGGCTGAACGCGATCCACCGGCAGCTGGAAATGCTGCTCGAATAGTCTCTTGAGAACTTCCATGAAGAACAGTTCACCTAGTTTATTTTCGCTTCCCTAAAGATAACATCGGATGCTCGAGTGAACTGCTGGGTGCCGAATCAACAGCATTAACTGCCACCTCAGATCTCAAGCATGGGTTGAGAGATAAGTTCGGAAGTGCGATTGACAATGCACTGTTCCTTTGACATATTGTCAAAGCGGTTAGAATGCCGAAGCGTTATAGCTTTTGGCGGATCATTGTTGAACTGCCCTGGGCTTGTCAGCGGAGAAGAAATATGAGCGAAAGTGAATCCCTGGTTCACTCGGAGAACCTGCCCCGCGAGCAGGCCGGTGAGCTCCTTCAATTGCCACGCCATAAGGCCAATTGGGAGTGGATGAGCTTTTTCGTTCGACGCCTTAATCCGGGCGACACTTACAAAGCTCACACGGATGGTGAAGAGGCGGCCTTTGTGCTACTAGGCGGAACGTGCCGGGCTGATTGGGGGGAAGGTGCCCAAAAAATCGGCAAGCGAAAGAGCGTTTTTGATGGCTATCCTTACGCTCTGTATTTGCCTCACGGAAACGCAGTCACTTTTACCGCGGAAACGACGTGCGAGATCGCAGAATGCCGAGCACCGTCGCAAGCCCCGCTGAAGCCACGACTGGTTACGCCCCATGATGTCGTGAGCAGTTTGCGTGGCGGCGGCAATGTGTCGCGTCAGATTGTAGACATCATGACTCCGGCTTTCCCAGCGGACAAACTCATTGTGGTGGAGGTCTATACTCCCGGTGGAAACTGGTCGAGTTATCCTCCGCATAAACACGACGTACATAATCCGCCGAAGGAAGTCGATCTTGACGAAATTTATTATTACCGTATGAATCAGGAGAACGCATTTGCGTTCCAGCACCTGTATTCGGGAAAAGATTCGGCCGAAAAAACTCTGAAGACGCGCGATGGGGATGCGGTCCTGGTTCGCAGCGGTTATCACCCGGTAGTTGCGGGGCCAGGCTATGACGTCTATTACTTGAACTTTCTCGCGGGCTCGTCACGCATAATGGCGGTGACGGAAGATCCGCAACACGTGTGGATACGGTCTTCATGGAAAGAGATGGACCCTCGACTGCCGATGGTCTGAGTAAGTGCATTACTTTCGATTGGTCTAGCTGAGCACGAATCGCGTCATCCCATTCATGATGGGCCAGGGGACAAAGTGGAAGCGACAGTGTCTGGCGCAACGCCCAAGCCCAAGCTGAAGCGAGTCCTCGGACTTTGGGATCTGGTTTACTACGGAGTCATCTTAACTTCGCCGATCGCTGTTGTTCCGATGTTTGGCGAGGCTCAAGTACTTTCGCACGGCCATGCGGTAATCACGCTGTTGGCCGCCATGGTAGCGATGACCGCCACGGCGGTAAGTTTCGGGCGCATGGCTACCGTATATCCTTCGGCTGGCTCGGTTTACACTTACGCAAGCCGCAGTTTCAATTCTACTTTTGGATTTGTCGTTGGTTGGGCGATGTTTCTTGAGTACCTGTTCCAACCCTTGCAGAATAGCCTATACGCAGCGCTCACCATTCAGAGATTGCTTCCTCACGTTCCTTTTGCGCTGCTCTCGGCGGTGGCCGTCGGGTTCATGACTCTGCTGTGCTGGTTTGGAATTCGCACGACGGCGCGAGCCAATCAAATTCTGCTTTTCATGATGTCGGTTGTCATGGTGGTGTTCGTGGGCGAAGCCATCTGGTACATCATCGGACAGCATCACTTCGTGGGACTGATATCGAGTCAGCCGGTTTACGATGCCAAAACTTTTAGCGTTCGCGCGATAGCCGCCGGGACGGCGCTGGCGGCGACTGTCTATATCGGCTTTGACGGGGTGAGCATTTTGGCCGAGGAGGTTGAGAATCCACAACGCAATGTGTTGCTTGCATCCGTGCTGGTATGCGTTTTTACAGGACTTTTTGCAGCATTTCAGGTTTATCTAGCGGTTCGCGTGTGGCCCGATTACCGAACCTTGGTGAATCCCGAAACCGCGTTCATGGACGTGGCGCGAGTCGTTGGCGGTTATAAATTGTTTGTCGGATTCGCGGCTGTCCTCTTGATCTCAAGCCTGGCATGCGGACTGGCTGGTCTGTTGGGCGCGGTGCGTTTGCTTTACAGCATGGGACGCGACAATGTGCTGCCCCGCAAAGTTTTTGGCCATCTCAATGCCGACCGCGGCAATCCTTCTTACAACGTTCTGATCGCGGGCGCATTAGCATACATCGGAACTTTGACCATGGGATGGGAGCGATCGGTTGAAATTCTTAACTATGGGGCGCTAATCGCTTTTATGGCGGTCAATCTTGCGGCAGTCCGCTATTTTGGTTTTTCGGGCGGCATGGCGGGAAAGCGGCATCTGTTTCTCGACGTCATTGTCCCGGGCTTGGGATTCGTTTTTTGCCTGGTGATTTTTCTCGGGCTGCAAGAATCAACTTTGGTTGTGGGCACGGCATGGCTTTCGGTGGGCGCGCTCTACGTCGTTCTGAAAACTAAGGCTCTGGGTCAACCGGTAATCATCGACTTTGGTGAATCTGGGACGTGATGGGGAGAATGGATTGGTAGAGCCATGACACAGCCGCTGGATGATTGGTACCGTCCGGAACTTCCGCGCAAAGAATTGAAGTTGTTGATGGCTCGGGGCGACGCTAAAGGTCTCGCCAATTTTGGGCTGTGGCTCGCATGCCTCGGCGCGAGTGGGTATCTGGCTTACATCGCGATAGGAAGCTATTGGGTTATCCCCGCTTTTTTTTTATACGGAACCATTTACAGTTCCTGCGATGCGCGGTGGCATGAATGTGCTCATGGCACGCCCTTCCGGACGCGCTGGCTGAATGAGACGTTTTATTTGCTTTCCTCGATCATGAATATGAAGGAAGGCACGTACATGCGCTGGAGCCACACTCGCCATCACACCGAAACAATAATGGTGGGGATCGATCCAGAGATACAAGTGATGCGTCCGGCGAATCTGGGCAGAGTGTTGCTGGATTTTCTGTGGATCCCGGATGCGATGCAGATGTTCCGCGTCATGATTTTGCACGCCCTTGGCCGCCCCACCAAAGAGGCCAGGGATTTTGTGCCGCAGAGCGAGTGGCAGAAAATGTTCTGGTGGTCGCGTTGCTATCTTTTTATTTATTCGGGAATGATCGTTTGGTCGATCCTGATCAAAAGTTGGCTTCCGCTGCTTTATTTCCCCCTGGCGCGATTCTACGGTGGCTGGCTGCACCAGATTTTTTCGCTGACCCAACATGCCGGCCTAGCGGAAAACGTGCGCGATCACCGGCTTAATACGCGCACCGTGAACATGAATCCGGTGTTCCGGTTCCTTTATTTCAATATGAATTACCACATCGAACATCACCTGTTTCCAATGGTTCCGTTTCACGCACTGCCCGATTTGCATCATCGGGTTCGAGATGAGATGCCGCATACGTACTCGGGATTGATCGAAGCATTCCGGGAAATTATTCCTACTTTAATCAGGCAGTCCAAGGATGCGACGTATTTCGTGCTGCGCGAACTTCCGCCCGGAGCGACGAAAGCTATTTCTTCGACGCAAATGCCGACCAGTAGTGTCGTTACGTCTTCCGGAGGAACGGATTATGCCTGAAGATGTTATTGCTTGGCACGCAGTATGCCCCGTTGATGAAATCGACGAAGAAGATGTAGCGGAGTTCTGGCATGCGGGAGAGCTTTATGCGATCTACCACACGCCTAGCGGATTCTATGCCACTGATGGACTCTGCACGCACGAAGAGGCGCCACTGACTGGCGGACTCGTGCTCGGAGAGATTATCGAATGTCCGATGCATCAGGGACGCTTCGATATTCCTAGCGGCAAAGCAAAGGGCGCGCCGGTGTGTATCAATTTGAGGACCTATCCCACCAAAGTCGAAGCGCAACAGCTTTATGTCGGCATTCCAATCAATGTCTGAGTCCGACAATGAATGCGTAGCAAAGCGCCACACATTTGCACGCCTGTCATCCTGAGCGAAGCGAAGGACTTATGCATTCTCTCGGCGCGCAAACAGATTTCTAAAGATACTCTTCGAGGTTAAACAATTAGGGCCAGAATGCTAAGCGGTTTGTACTTTTGGCAATCACTGGCACTACTGAAGGAATTAAAGTATGCTGCTTTTGATGTATTCGCTTTGGTATTTACGATAGTGGTTATGCCAATGAGTCCAACAAAGCGCTAAGATTCTTTGAAAGAGAGAAAGTTGGAGATGTCTAAATTAGGGGTGGGAGTCCTCGGAGTCGGCGCTATGGGAAGACGACACGCTGAGAACATTCGCCGGCTTGTGCCTCAGGCTCGACTCATCGCAGTGGCGGACGTGGCCGTCGAACCCACCCGGCGGGCTGCAGAGGATCTTGAGATAGAACACGCTTTCGCCTCGCGGGAAGAAATGCTGGAGCGAAAAGACATTGATGCGGTTGTAATCGCAACTCCAGATAAATTCCACGCGCAAGATATTCAGGCGGCAGCGGCTGCGGGAAAACAGATTCTCTGCGAGAAGCCGCTAGCACTCAATCTGGCGGATGCGCATGCAGCGCTGGCAGCGGTCGCGAAGTCAGGCGTCCATCTACAGGTGGGATTTATGCGTCGCTACGATCCAGGATATGCGTCGGCGATGAAGCGCATTGAAGCTGGCGAGATTGGCGATCCGGTCATTTTCAAATCGATCGGGCGCGACAAGGATGCTCCGCCTATTTCATCGTATGCGTCGAGATTGAATGGCATGCTGTTTTACAACAACACCATTCATGATTTCGACCTGGCGCGATGGCTGATGCGCGATGAAGTGCAAGAAGTGCAGGCGTACACGACGGTGGCGATTCGTCCGGAGGTCGCAGCGTTCGGCGATATTGTGGCCGGGGTGGTGAATTTGAAGTATGGTCGCGGAGCTATTGGCAATATCGAATCGTACGTACAAGCTGTCTATGGTTATGACGTGCGGACTGAGGTCGTTGGATCAAAGGGCTCGATTCTGGTTGGCAGCCTGCAACAAACGCCGGTGACTTTCTTGGCCAGCGGCGGTGGAACACAAATCCTAGCTGGACATTTCCTCGACAGGTTTGAAGATGCCTACGTTGCCGAAGTACAGGATTTTGTGAATAGCATGTTACAGGACCGCGCTCCGCGAGTGACGGGCTCCGACGGCCTGCGCGCTCTTGAGATAGCGGTCGCGGCTGAACAATCTTACATTCAGTCCACAGCCTGCAGAGTGGGGTAATCCTTGGCCGGACGCTGAACGGACGGAGGAATATATGACGAGAGCTACAACTGACACCACTTATAAAAGTCCTCTACACGAAATGACTCAGACCACGCCAACATGCCTGTGGAATGACTCGGCGTCGATTCAGGAACTCACGTACTCGATCGAGCATGGTGCGGTTGGAGCGACTTGCAATCCGGTCATTGTGCTTGGAGTGCTCAAAAAGGAGATGGCGTCGTGGAAGAACCGTATTCGAGCGCTGATTGACGAACTTCCCAAGGCAACCGAAGAAGAAATCGGCTGGCAACTGGTGCGCGAAATATCAATTAATGCTGCGGCGCTATTGAAGCCCGTGTTCGATGAAAATCGAGGGCGAAACGGACGGCTCTCGATACAGACGGATCCGCGATTCTATCGCGATACAGAGGCGATTGTGCGGCAGGCTGAAGAGTTTGACCGCCTCGCACCCAACATGATTGTGAAGATTCCAGTAACTCGAGCTGGCCTTCCTGCGATCGAAGAAGCGACTTACCGCGGGATCAGCATCAACGCGACGGTAAGTTTCACTTTGCCGCAGTGCATCGCGGTAGCGGAAGCGGTTGAGCGTGGACTAGTGAGGCGCGAGCGGGAAGGCAAGGATATTGCGGCCATGGGGCCGGTATGCACGATCATGGTTGGACGGCTGGATGACTGGTTGAAAATAGTGTGTGAAAAGGAAAATATCACGATCGATCCTGGGTATCTGGAGTGGGCGGGAGTGGCTGTATTCAAGAAAGCGTATCGTATTTTTCGGGAGCGTGGATATCGAATTCGCTTATTGTCGGCGGCATTTCGCAATCACATGCACTGGAGCGAATTTATCGGCGGCGATGTGGTTATTTCTCCGCCTCATGCTTGGCAGGTGCGATTGAATGCCAGCGAGGTTGAGGTTCACCAGCGAATCGACAAGCCGGTTGAGGCGAAGATTGTCGAAGAGCTATCGCGAAAATTTGCGGACTTCCGGAATGCATATTCTGAGAACGGGCTCACGCCTGTGGAATTCGATTCTTTCGCGCCGACGCGGCGAACGCTTCGGCAATTCATTGGCGCGTGCCATGAATTGGACGGACTGGTGCGCGACTTCATGCTGCCAAATCCGGAACTGTAACGAGAATTGAATTTTCCGAGTCAACTTTTACATGGCCCTAATACAGAGTAACTTTCTTAAGCCGACTTCAAAATTTAAATAAAAGGAATTAAGCATTGGCAAACTCAAAGCGTTTGGGATATGCGGTAATCGGACTGGGCTTTATTGCTGAAACTTCCGTCTTGCCCGCTTTCCGCCACAGTAAGAAATGCAAACTGGTGGCTTTGGTAAGCCATGACCAGAAGAGGGCGAAGCAACTTGGCGCGAAGTTTGGCGTGAGCGCTAAAGATTGTTTCAGTTACGAAAATTACGATCAGTGCCTGCGCCATCCGGACCTCGATGCGGTTTTTATCGCGTCGGTGAATGGAGCGCATGCCGAGCAGACAGTTCGCGCTGCAGCCGCGGGAAAGCACGTCTTGTGCGAGAAGCCCCTNNTCTGATGACCGCATATCGAAAATATTTTGAGCCCGGCAGTGTGGCGCTCAAAAAACTAATTACGAGCGGCAAACTTGGCGGCCTTCGGCACATGTTTTCGTCGTACACGGAATTTGTAGATCCGGTAAAAGCCAAAACGTGGCAACTCAACCGGCAACTTGCTGGCGGCGGATCGCTGATGGATATTGGCATTTATTGCGTTAACACCATGCGCTGGCTGGCTGGGACCAACCCGCTAGAGGCGACGGCGCATTCCTGGACCGATAATCCGGCGCGTTTCGGCGAAATTGAGGACAGCATCGCTTTTCGGCTGACTCATCCTAAGGGGCTAGTGTGCCAGGGGACTTCTAGTTACAGCGCTCGCGCGGCTTCGTTCGTACAGGTGCATGGTGAAAAGGGGTGGGCGGCATTGAATCCGGCATTCGCGTTTGAAGAGGAGCGGCGGCTGTTTGGCAAAATTCAAGGCAAATGGTTTGAACAGAAGTTCAAAGTGATGGACGAATTTGTTCTGGAGCTTGATTACTTCGCCGATTGCGTCCGCCGAGGACGTGATCCAGAACCTGATGGAATNNATGGAATGGAAGGTCTTCGCGATATTGCGACCATCGAAGCAATCTATGAATCAGCACGCGAAAATCGAAGTGTAGCCGTTGAAACGAAGTTTTAGCGTGGTTTGATTTTAGACTTGCGACGCATCAAAAAGGGACTCACGGGCTGGCAGGGACGGTAGAATGCTAACCGTCATCGAATTTTGTAATTCATTCCATTAAAGCGATTTGCGCAATAAAAACTTCTTGACATTGGGCCTGCAACAAGGCTATATGATAAGCGCTTATTTAGCGTAACCTTTTTTGATTATCTGGACGGCCAGCACATCGTGTTCCCGAGGGGGAAAATATGTCAAAGCGCGCGTCTTTGGTGGCAGCTCTCGTCGTCTGTGCCGTATCCACTCTGTGGCAATCCCAACTTGCCCTGGCTCAACTTACAACCGGCGGCATTGTAGGCACAGTGACCGACTCAACTGGATCGAGAGTGCCGGGGGTTACGGTGACGGCGACCGAAATCGCCACCGACACCGCCACCACTGTCACGGCGGACGCTTCGGGAAGCTACAGCATCACCCCGCTGAAGATTGGCAACTATACCGTCACCTTCGAGAAGACGGGATTCCGGCGCCTCGTTCAGAAGAATGTGACTCTCGACATCGGCGAAGTCGTCAAGGTCGATTCCGTTCTGACTGTGGGAGCGGTGACGCAAACCATAGAAGTGACGGGCGCGCCGCCGTTGCTTGAGGAGGAAACTTCTTCCCTGGGAACGATTGAAACGGAGAAGCGAATTGTCGAACTGCCATTAAACGGCAGGAATTTTTTTAAGCTTGCATTCCTGGGCCCGGGAGCGAATGAGGGTTCGTCAGGAACGAGCGCGGGCGCGGGCTCGACCGACAATAACCGGGTTGGGATTTCGTTGGCTGTGAACGGTCTTCGGGTCTTCGATAACAACTTTTTGTTGGACGGTTTTGACAACAATGAATTTGGCAATGGCACGGTCGTCGTGCAACCGCCGCCGGATTCGATCGAGGAGTTCCGCGTTGAAGAAAACTCAATGAGCGCTGAGTTTGGACGCGGCGGAGCCATGGTAAATCTTCTGCTGCGCTCCGGCACCAACAAGTTTCACGGTACGGCCTGGGAGTTCTTTCGCAACAACCACCTGGACGCGCGAAATTTCTTTGCCACGTCGCCGACCCCGTTCCAACAGAACCAATACGGTGGGCAGGCCGGTGGCCCGATTGTGAAAGATAAGATGTTCATCTTCGGTTCGATAGAGCGCTTCGACATTCGCAGAGTGGAACCGTTTGTCAACACGGTTCCGACGTTGGCGGAGCGCGGTGGAGACTTTACTGCACTCGGCATTCAGCTCCACGCTCCAGGGACGCCACCCGGAACTCTCCTCAATCCAACAAATCCTTACGTCATTCCTGCCGGCGACATCAACGCGACGGGTCAGAATATTGTGAATCTGTATCCGATACCGGCGCCTGGTTCCGCCCTCACCAATAATTTCATCTATAACGCAAAATATAAGTTCGATGAGACGTCGTTTCTGACGCGGTTCGACTATAACGTAACCGACAAAGACCGCCTGTTCGCGCACTACGCGATTGCTACGCCCACGTCGACCAATCCGTCATCTCTGCCTGGAGTTGATGCCGGAAACAGTTCTGGCGGGGCCAGCACTTTGAGCGACCGAGTACAGAGCTTTGGCGTGGATTGGACTCGCATACTGCATCCCAACCTAGTTAATGATGCGCGTGTCGGATTCGTACGATACCGCGACAATACGCTGCCCATCGACGAGGGAACGAGCCCGTCAGAGGCGCTTGGTATTCCGAATTCCAATCGTGGTGGCAACAGTTCCGGATTAACTAAACTTCAGATTTCCGGGTATCAGCCCCTTGGCGATTCGCTATGGGTTCCGGAAACAATTGTTGAAAACGTTTATCAACTGGCAGACACGGTAAGTTTGATCCACGGAAAGCACACTTTGAAATTCGGAATGGATTTCCGGCGGCAGCAGAGAAACTTCTTTCAACAGACAGCTCCATCGGGATGGTATCAGTTCAATGGCAATTACACGGGTTCTTCCCTCGCGGATACCTTGCTGGGTATTCCACAATTCTCGTTTCAGGATCATCTGAATGGCGAGGATGACACGCGTTATTGGGACATCTCTGAATTTGTTCAGGACAATATCCGCGTCACTCCAAATTTGACCTTGAACCTTGGATTGCGATACGAACTGAACTCACCTGCGGGCGGACAGAAAATCGGCAACTTTAATCAGACAACAGCCGTCGTAGATACTCAGAGTCCCCACGCGGGAGTTGGGTTCGACAAGACAAATTGGGCCCCACGAGCAGGCTTTGCCTGGACCGTCATGCCCAAGACCGTGGTGCGAGGCGCAGCTGGAATCTTCTATGCCGCGGAAGGAAATATCTTCGACGACCTAGGCTTAAATCCTCCCAATCTCGTTGTGCTTTCTCGTAATTTCAATACTTCGCAAATTGCTCCAGGCCAATTAGTTTCAGATGGCTTCCCAACTCAAATACCCACCGTCGATCCAAATAATCCGGTTGGCACGGTTCGAACTACGGGATCAATCCGAAAAATTCCGCGAATCTACGAATGGAATTTGACGATTCAACAGGAACTTGCCGCTAACTGGCTGTTTCAGGTGGGATACGTCGGGACAAAGAGTAATAACCTCTACGACCATGAATCGTCGAATCTGAACCAGCCATATCAGCCTCTGGATACGAACTTCACCAGCGATCTCACTTTGGATCCGGGGAACACAGGTAATTACGGCCGTCCTTACTTTGGGATCCGACCAGGCCTGACTACTGTTCTGCCTCTTGATATCGCGCGGCTGAGTATGTTCTACAACGCATTCCAAACCTCGCTTGAACACCGGTTTTCCGCAGGCTTCAACGTTCTTGCAGCCTATACCTACGCGAAATCAGTGGGTACAGCCGACGGCAACGTGCAGCAATGCGACGTGCAAAATGCCCATAACATCGCTGCTGAAAAAGGTCCGAATACTCCCGACTTCCGGCATCGTCTGACGGTAAGCTACGTCTACGATTTGCCTTACGGAAGAGGGAAACACTTCGGCAATGCAAGCGGCAGCGTGGCGCGCGCCGTTCTCGGTGATTGGCAGGTTAGTGGCGTTACCACGGCGCGAAGCGGCGNNTCGGCGGCGATGTCACCAACACCGGCGCTACCAGCGCACGCCCCGACAGGATTGCGAACCCCTACGACTTTTCCTTTGATGTAGCTGGACAATTGGCGCTCGGCTGCAGCAAACCCGGCCACCAGACTCTCGATTGCTGGTTCAACCAGGCCGCATTTGCGGTTCCCGCTCTCGCTCCCGGGCAAGCCACCGCTCACATGTTCGGAAACACGGAACGCGCAGTGCTGCGCGGTCCCGACCTTGTAAACTTCGACTTCTCTATTTATAAAAATTTTCAGTTGGGCGAGAGATACCAACTGAAATTCAGGTCGGAGTTTTTCAACATCTTCAACCATCCAAGCTTTGGTCTTCCGAACTTTGGATCTGGCGGCGGCAGTAGCGGTGCTGGCTATGTAAACCTCCCCGGCGGCGCGAATATCTCGCAGACAAATACGCCAGACACGCAACGCGAGATTCAGTTTGGTCTTAAGCTCGAGTTCTAGTGGCTCGCTATCAGGACTTAATTGGGCAGCAGAAGGGCGGCACACGT
>PLBX01000544.1:22353-24531 GCA_003135495.1 Acidobacteriaceae bacterium
TTCAATGAAAGGATGACGATCAAGGAATGGCTATTCGTGTCGCCAACGCACCCATCAGTTGGGGAATCATGGAGCATGTTGAGCTCCCGGCGGATTATCCCTATGGGCGGGTTCTGGATGAGATCGGGGCTGCAGGATACTCAGGCACCGAGCTTGGGCCTTATGGATTTCTTCCTGCCGATGCCGCTGCGCTTCGGGCTGAATTGGAAAAGCGGTCTCTAACGCTTTGTTCCGCTTTCGTCGATATCGAGTTAGGAAATGCCGCAGCACACGCGGAAGGCCTGGCATTTGTCGCTCGTTCGGCGCAGTTAATCAGCGATGCTGGCGCTCGCCTGTTGATCCTCTCCGATAAAGTCACGCCTGAGAGAAATGTGACTGCAGGGCGGCGCGACGAGGGCAATCAGTTGTCGTGGAATGATTCACAGTGGGATGCGGCAGCCAAGGCCATCCGCGAGGTAATTACGCAGTGCAAGACTGTCGGCCTCAGGGTCGCGTTTCACCATCATGCGGGAAGCCACGTGGAAACTCCCGAAGAGATTGACCGTCTCTTTTCGCTTTTTCCTGCCGATGAACTTGGGCTTTGCCTCGACACGGGACACTACGTTTATTGCGGTGGCGACACGGTGGAATTTCTGGAGAAACAAGCGGCGCGGGTGTGGTGCGTGCACTTGAAAGATTTGTACGAAACCAAAGCAGCGGAAGCTCGCGCGGCTCGAATGAATTTTCATGCAGCAGTGCGGCATGGAATATTTGCGCCACTTGGCAGGGGAGATATAGCATTCCCTAAGGTTGTAAGGCTGTTGCAAGATAGGAATTTTGATGGCTGGGTTGTGGTCGAGGCAGACGTTCTGCCGGACGGCGTTGGGGCGGACGCTCCACTTGCCAATGCCATTGCGGGGCGGGAATACCTTCGTCTGCTAGGTGTATGAACAAAAGCGCCGTTGACTTGCGCCGCGTCCAGGTGCCTCCACTTTTCAGGATTTGCCTGTAAAGTAGAAGAAGAACATGCCGGCTGAAAGAAAGACGCGCAAGCGTAAAGCGAACAAGGCGCCGAGTATCTACGACGTCGCCAAAGAAGCTCGCGTTTCCGTTTTCACAGTTTCTGCTGTCGTGAATGAGAAGGCTCACGTCGGCAAGGCTCTCAAGCAGCGAGTTGACGCCGCAATTCTCAAGCTCAATTACCGTCCTAACCTGCTGGCGCGGAGTTTAGCGAACCGGCGTACTCACACCATCGGGATTGTCGTCCCAGACATTTCTAATCCTTTTTTCCCATTGGTCGTTCGCGGCGCTGAAGACGCAGCCCAAAAGCACGGATACAGCATTCTGCTCTGCGACAGCGATGATCGACTGGAGCGCGAGGAAGAGTGTCTCGAGGTGCTGCTCGCCAAGCGTGTGGACGGCATTTTGTTGACGAAGGCGCCGCAGGCGTTTCGTCCTTCGCTGCGCCAGTTAATTGACGACTCAAAAGTACCGTTCGTGTTGCTCATGCGGACTTATCCTGACCTAACTAAGGACGCGGTGCTGACGGATGATTACAAGGGAGCGTACGAAGCGGTAAGTCAACTTGCGCGAGCGGGACATAAGCGTATTGGCCTGCTGGGCGGCCCGATGACGATCAGCAACGGACGCGAGCGCTGGAAGGGATTTCGCGACGCGCTCGAGGCCAACGGCCTTACGCATGAACCTGACCTGGTGATTCAGGGCGACTACCGCATTGAGTCGGGTTACCGGGGCGGACATGCGCTATTGTCGCGAAGCCCGGATGGGATTTATTCCGCAAACTATCTCATGACGGTTGGTCTTTTGAAGGCGGCCGAAGAGATGGGGATGCGATGTCCGGAAGATTTCGGGCTGGTGAGTTTTGACNNGCCCGTTCGCGGCGAGACCAGGAAACTTGCGCCGGAATTGCATGTGCGGGAGTCTTGCGGCTTTCAACTTCGGCCGAATAAAAATTCGCCTGACTCGCGCAGTGGGCTCAGAGCCTAGCTTGCGCAAATTACGGAAAACAGGTTTCTCTTTCCCCTTCTGCCCTACAGCTTTAAAATCACTGCGATGAATCGTAGAGAGTGGCTGACGAAGATGGGAGCGGCGGGAGCCGGCGCTCTGGCCAGTCCATTTCTCTTGAGAACTTTCGCCGCTGCCCTTCCACCTACCTATTTCCCGCGCTACGTCGACGTT
>PLBX01000544.1:24560-24843 GCA_003135495.1 Acidobacteriaceae bacterium
TTGATTATGACAACGACGGCTGGCTCGATATTTTTGTGGTTAATGGGTGGGGACTCAAGGAATTTCCGAAGGGCGAAGAACCAACGAATCATCTTTACCGGAACAATCGCGACGGGACATTTACTGATGTGACGGAGAAAGCTGGATTAGTGCGGCATGGCTGGGGACAAGGCGTTTGCGTTGGTGATTACGATAACGACGGCAACCTCGACTTATTTGTTACGTATTTTGGGGCCAATGTTCTGTACCACAATAATGGCAACGGCACTTTCACCGATGTCAC
>PLBX01000328.1:0-157 GCA_003135495.1 Acidobacteriaceae bacterium
ATCTCAGCCAGTTGCCAACACTCATTGATCCGCGCTGTGAACCAGCGCACTATTACCTGCTCAACAACTACAATCCGGGATACTTCGGTGACGGTTCGAATGCCTACACCGACCAATTCGTATACAACACTCCCTTCACCGTCCCGCCTTCCAGTGT
>PLBX01000328.1:202-2964 GCA_003135495.1 Acidobacteriaceae bacterium
CAGTTCAACGCCTACCTCAACGACAAATATGAGCTCAACTACGGCGCGATTGGCAAAACCAGCGACCAGTACTGCAACATCTGCAACTTCTTTCAATACTCAGCCTCGATCATGACAAATGCGGCAGTTCGCACCGCGCATTTGAAGGACACGATCGACCTTTACAAAGATATAAAGGATGGAAACCTTCCGGCAGTCTCCTTCGTCAAGCCGAGTGGATGGACGGACGGGCACCCGGCATCTTCGAAGCTCGATCTGTTCGAAGGATTCGTGAAGAAGATTGTCGACGGCGTTCAGGCGAATCCCACGCTCTGGGCTTCAACGGCAATCATCGTCATCTTCGACGAGGGCGGCGGGTACTACGACTCCGGCTACATTCAGCCTCTCGACTACTTTGGCGACGGCACCAGAATCCCGGCGCTTGTCGTCTCTCCCTTCACCAAGGCGGGCCACATTTCGCACAGCTACACCGACCATGTCTCGATCTTGAAATTCATCGAGGCGAACTGGGGACTCGCTCCGCTAACCGGCCGCAGCCGTGACAATTTCAAAAACCCGGTGAGCAGCCCGAAAGATCCTTACGTTCCATTGAATAGCCCGGCAATCGGCGATTTGATGGACCTATTCAGCTTCGGCGGCTAGTAAAGAGCTGGAGGTTTTTACGATCAGTCAGAATAATTGGCGTCAACCGCAAACCCGGTTGACGCCATTTTTATGTTGCGATCGTTTTTCACTGCCAGGTCATGTTGCATCTTCCCTGAGTCACTAAACTTGAACCACTAAAATCGAGAGTATTGTCATCCCGAACGAAGTGAGGGATCTGCAGCATCCTCTCCGCAATGCGCGACTGGATCTCAAGCCAGAGCCACCTCCCGCATTTTGTGACCACCGTCACATTGCAATAGTTTTCCGAAGGTATACAGTTTTCGCATAGCCCCTTCCAAAAGATCGGGCCTGCTCCTTCTCAAAACTAACGTCGATCATCCATCCAATCGATCATCGGCCCACAAGGCGTGATCTAATGGATCATCGACGACCTGCTCAGGATTTCACTGCAGCGGCGCGCTTGATACTTAGGAGGGACAGTTTGCATCAAATAGCTCAAGACCCTCTTTTACGGGTCGAAGGGTTAAGTAAGAGGTTTCGCTCAGGCGAAGCGGAGCTCGTGCTCTTTGAGAATCTGTCTTTCCAAGTCGGCAAAGGGACCATGCTGGCCATCGTTGGGCAATCGGGTGCCGGAAAGAGTACCCTGTTGCACATCCTGGCCGCACTTGATCGTCCCTCCGCCGGTGCCGTATACTGCGCCAACTCCCACGTGAATTCACTTTCCGAGGATGACGCCGCCGAGTTTCGTAACCGCGAAATCGGCTACGTCTGGCAGTTCCATTACCTGCTCCCCGAATTCACCGCTTTAGAGAATGTTGCCATGCCTCTGCTAACCCGCGGGCAGGCACTCTCCACCGCGACGCAAGAAGCTTCGAAATGGCTGCGTCAAGTGGGATTAGAAAATCGCGGTACGCATCGCTCCGGAGAACTTTCCGGCGGAGAGCAACAAAGGCTGGCATTGGCCCGCGCGCTGATAACGAAGCCGCAGGTTTTGCTGGCCGATGAGCCCACCGGCGATCTCGATGGCAGCACCGGCGAAATGGTTTTTGAATTGGTCGCCCGGTTGCATCGAGAACATCAACTCACTTCTCTGATCGCAACTCACAACCTGGCATTTGCACGTCGGTGCCATCGTGTTTTACGGTTGGATAAGGGCACAATAGAAGAAGTCGCTCCGGAATCACTTCCGGCGTGACCAGAATCGGAAAGACAGAGAATGCGGAGTACCTGAAAGCATAACGGTTTTAGGTATTTCGCGGTATATCGCTGTGGTCTTAAGCGATATAAATGCATAATTGAAGTAGGGTCATGGGTTTGGCGGATGGCGGCGCGTTCCGCGCAAACTTCGGGGGAAAGTATATGTTCGAACGCTATACAGAGAAAGCCAGGCGCGTAATTTTCTTCGCGCGGTATGAGGCCAGTCAGTTCGGTTCACCTTATATAGAGACCGAACACCTGCTCCTCGGACTGCTGCGCGAAGACAAAGCCCTTACGAATCGCTTCCTGCGGTCTCATGCGTCGGTGGAATCGATCCGTAAACAGATCGAAGGCCACACCACGATCCGCGAAAAAGTTTCCACCTCGGTCGATCTGCCCTTGAGCAACGAATGCAAACGTGTGCTCGCCTACGCCGCCGAAGAAGCCGAACGCCTATCCCACAAACACATTGGAACCGAGCATCTTCTATTAGGCCTGTTACGCGAAGAAAAATGTTTTGCAGCAGAAATTTTGCACGAGCGCGGTCTGCGTCTTTCAACCATCCGCGAAGAACTCGCCCGCACCAGCCAGGAAAAAGCCTCGCCGCAGCGCGGAGGCCAGCGCGAATCATCCTTATTAAGTGAGTTCTCCCGCGACCTGACCCAGTCGGCCATGGATAGCCAACTCGACCCGCTGGTCGGACGTGATAGCGAAGTCGAACGCGTAGTCCAGATCCTCTGCCGCCGAACCAAGAATAATCCCGTACTAATCGGCGAGCCCGGCGTAGGAAAAACAGCAATCGTTGAAGGGTTGGCGCAAAGAATCGCTGACGGCGAAGTGCCGTCATTCCTGGCCGACAAACGTATTCTTGCTCTAGATCTTTCCCTGATCGTCGCCGGCACCAAATATCGCGGCCAGTTCGAAGAGCGTCTCAAAACCATCATGAAAGAATTGATGGA
>PLBX01000363.1 GCA_003135495.1 Acidobacteriaceae bacterium
CAACGGGGGTGCCCCACTTCTCGCGTTTGAGAAGTGGGCTTCTCGATTGCCAATCACGCGGCAGGCGGACGAATCTTCATCTTCAAAACTTCCCAATCATTGACTTTGACCGGACCAACCTCGCCCAGAAAGTAACTGCGAAAACTGCTCCAGCGCCACAGTTCAGGACTCACGACCAGTCCACGCTGCACCGGATTGCGATGCATGTAGCGGAGTTTCTCGATGCGCTTGTGTTCGGTCCAGACGTTGAAATCGTAGAACCGTTTCTGCCAGATGTGTTGCGGAGAGTGATCGAACAGGCTTAGCTGGGCAGGGCCGAGTTTTCGTCGCGCCTGCGCGAGAACGCGCCGCGCAAAGCCCAGTTTGAGCGCCTGCATCACGGTCGATGGGGTCTTGTCTTGCTCTTGCGGTTCGCTGATCAGCAGGTGAATGTGCTCGGGCATAACTACGTATCCAACAACGACGAACCGATAGCGCTTGCGCACTTGTTCCAGCACGGTGAGAAACAGGTCGCGACGTTCTTGTGTGTCGAGCAAGGGACGGCGTTGGTAACAACTGCAGGTGATGAAATGCAGGTGTCCGGCTCCATAAAAACGTTTGGGCTTGTGGTGCACTGTAACAAGGTAGAGGCGCGGGAGAGTGAGCGCGGTGACAGGACACACCCTTCACCTGTGATGAAAGCGGAGAGTCGGAAAAGCCCCCTTCTCGAAAAGCGCGAGAAGGGGGGCACCCCCGGTGTTTTTGCTTCAGATTTAAAAGCCAAGTGGGGTTACACTTCCGACGGTCATCGGGGCCACCCGCCCTCAAGAGGCTTGCGGAATAAAGTCTCAAATTTCTGCTTTTCAACTTTCATTTCTGCCTTTTGTTAAACGTTTTTTCCTGGGGCTGCCTTCCCTACTATCCGGCGGAGAACTTCGTCGAATTGCCTCTGGTCCGTCTTCATCCTCTAAGTCTACTACTGGTTTCCCTACAACAATGTCGGTCTTTAATGCGTAACGCAACGATTGTATAAAAAACTCCTTCATTGAAATTCCCTTTTGTGCCGCACTCGACTTGACATCACGGAAGAGCTTTTCCGGGAACTTGTTCATTGGCGTGAGGGTTACCTCACCTGCGGCATTTTTCGTGGTCGACACGGTTAGGTATATGGTTCCGGTTTATAAAATTTGTGATACCATAGTTACCATCGGTACCTATGGAACCATCGTTTCCATAGGAACCATCGGTGCACGTGACGACATTACGCAGAGTACACGCGTATCTCAAGAGTAAAGGGGTAGGGTCTTGACAAGCCGCGACACAATTAGTAGTGGGGCTTCCCCAATTACGGCTGTGACGCTATACTCACCTTTGGCGGAGCGTGAGCCGAGAGGCCGCTCCAACGATAGACACTCTGCTTTATCGCCTAAGGCCAGAGAGAGTGGCTCCCTTCCTCAGGGAAGCATTCAAATTCTTGACAACCTAGATTCGGAAGGCGGGAGAATCGAACTCCGCCGTGTGTCACCACGGCTGACCGCTTATAAGGCGGTTTCCGCGACCCACGGGTTGCGCCTTTCGTGTGGAGAGCCCGCTGGGAGTCGAACCCAGTTCTCTACCCTTGCTAAGGAATCGGCTGGCCGTCTGCCTCCGGGCTCTAACAAGAAACCGGGCGCTGTTAAGCGCCCGGAATTCCTTCTACTTTTTACGAGTTTTTGCAGAGAAACAAAAAGCCTTCAGCCCGTAATCAGCAGCGTAGATCACGCGCCCATTTTTGAGAGTGATTTTCGGGCTGAACACAGCCCCATTGGTAGGTTTGGCTTTGACAACTTTAGCCATGATCTTCTCCTGACAGAGAACTGACCGAAAGGTCAGGCTGATTGTGGCGGGTTCCCTCCCGGCCTCTGGTGCTCTAACACCTTGGCTGGGAGGGGGCAAACCCATGATCCAGTAATCATGGGACGCAACTTAACACTACACCCAGTATCCTACATAAATTACACCACAACTCCTAGTGGTTACGGGTGTTCTGTGTCTTTGGTGGTTTCCTCCGGCAAAAAATTAATTAACCAGCGCTTGCATTTATAGCACATAAGGTTTACATTGGCAACAGATATGGCAGATGTAGCATCTACCCCACTTATGGTGCAAAATGCCCTCGGAGAGGCCGAAACCAGATGATTGCTCAGGAGGAGAAAAACACGTCGCCCGCTCCCGTCCCCATCTCAGGGAAGGATCAACGTGAAATTCAGGACATTTACGAAAAGCTACGCACGGCGGATGCGAAGCTGGTCGGTCCTGACGGGAAAACGCAAATTCTGCCCAGTACGTTGTACTCGTTTCTCTGTACCATCCTCGCTGATCTTAAGGCGGGGCACTCGGTAACAATTTTGCAGAGCAACGCTTCTTTGACCACTGTCGAAGCCAGTAAACTATTGGGGATGTCTCGACAATTTTTGATTGGGTTGCTGGAGAAAGGCGACCTGCATTGTCACATGGTAGGAACCCACCGGCGTTTATATGCTCGGGACGTTCTGGCATATAAGGCCAAACGCGATGCGGCGCGCAGTAAGACGCTAGACGACTTGGCGCAAGCAGAAGCCGAATCAGGGACCTACGATAAGGTGCCCGATGATTGTAAACCAGGATAATGAGTATGCAGCTCTTTTCGATGCTTGTGTTCTCGTCCCAATGTGTCTTTGCGACACGCTTTTGCGTTTAGCAAAAGACCCAGCCATGTACCGACCTCTCTGGAGTTCAGAAATACTCAGAGAGGTCGGCAATGCAATGGAAAACAAACTGAAGCTTACTACTGCTCAGCGCGAATACCGCATTACCCAGATGCAGGCAGTTTTTCCCGAAGCTCTAGTTCAACCTCCGCCTTGCCTGGCAGATGCGCTCACGGGAATACCTGATGAAAACGACCGTCATGTGTTAGCTGCTGCGATCACTGGTCATGCTCACGTCATTGTGACTAACAATATCAAAGACTTTCCGCCCGAATACCTAGTACAGTTTGATATTCTTTGCCAATCCGCAGATGATTTCCTGATCCACCAATTTCACCTCAACCCATATCTGGTGTTCGAAAGACTGGATGCCCAAGCGGTGAATATTCGCAGAGAACGAAAAGATGTACTTTCGTCTTTGAGAGTCATCACTCCTAAATTTGTTGACCTTGTACAAACAGTCTCGTAAATGTTTCGCCTGTCACGCTCCCTCTGCCTATGTATCGAGTGCGTAATCATCCGCTTAGGAGAATCCCAGACATTCGCCTTTAGGGGTTCCGACCCAAACTAGCCACCCCAAATTATATTTGCTTTTTGTTCGCCTATAATGCCATACTGCTCGACGGGAATTCTGGCGAACTCCCGACTTCTTTTCTCACTAATTTATTTTCGCAGCGCTTAGACGGGACAAGTCCCGTCTCTACACTCGCAGCTGGCTCNNTTTCGGACGAGTTTTCCGCCATCATCCTCATGGTCACACAGGCGGAATAAAGGTTACGATGCAACGCACTCACTTAAACATCGTGGCAACTCTCGAAACCACCATCGGTCGCATGCCCGCGAATATCGAAGCGGAACGCTCCATTCTCGGAGCTGTCCTGCTCGATAATCACGCCTTCAACGACGCCGCAGAACATCTCAAGCCCGAAGACTTTTCCATCGATTCGCATCGCCGCATTTACTCGCGCATGATGGATCTGGCCGAATCGTCGCGGCCCATCGACATCATCACGCTGGTCGAAGAACTCGAGCAGAAGAAAGACCTGCAAGCAGTCGGAGATGTTGGCTACATCTCAGGACTTCTCGATGGAGTTCCCGATCGCCCATCGATCGAGCATTACGTTCGCATCGTCCGCGACAAGGCCATTCTGCGCGGACTGATCAGCGTGGCGAATGCCGCAATCGCCAAGGCCAGCGAGCAAGCCGAACCCGCGGACGAGATTCTCAACGAGGCAGAAGCCGCAGTCTTCCAGCTCTCGGAGAAGCGCATTGGCAAAGGCTTTCAGGGCATCAAGGAGATTGTCCGCAACTCCTTCGGCTCGGTCGATGCTCTGCTACAACGCGGGCAGCGGATTACTGGCCTCGCCACGCATTACACCGATCTCGACGAGATGACCAGCGGATTCCAGAAATCCGACCTCGTGATTCTTGCCGCTCGTCCTTCGATGGGCAAAACCGCCTTCGCCATGAACATCGCCGAAAACGCAGCCATCGACGACGGCAAGGTAGTGGGAATCTTTTCGCTCGAAATGTCGAGCGAAGCTCTACTGCAGCGCCTGCTCTGCTCGCGCTCCATCGTCGACGCGCACAAGATGCGAACCGGATCGCTCTGGGGAGATGACATGAAGAAAGTCGTTCGCGCGATGGAAGAGTTGTCGAACGCTCCGATCTACATCGACGACACGCCCGGAATCTCGCTAAGCGAGATGCGAGCCAAAGCAAGACGACTGAAGCAGTCGCAAGGCCGCCTCGATCTGTTAGTCGTGGATTATCTCCAGCTGATGTCCGGAGGAAGCAAGCGCTTCGAGAATCGCACCCAGGAAGTATCGTCAATCTCTCGCGGACTGAAAGCCATAGCCAAAGAGTTGCAGGTTCCCGTAGTCGCCTTGTCGCAGCTAAGCCGTGCTCCGGAAAGCCGAGGAGGAGATCATCGTCCGCAGCTCTCCGACCTCCGCGAATCAGGCTCGATCGAGCAGGACGCTGACGTTGTTATGTTTATCTTCCGCGAGGAGATCTACAAGCAGGATGATCCCGACCTGAAAGGTCGAGCCGAGATCATAGTAGCCAAGCAGCGCAACGGCCCAATCGGTAAGTTCAACCTGGCATTCCTCCACAATTCCACGCGTTTTGCCAACATGCTGGAAGGCAACAATGAGCCGAGCGAATAGGCCATTCTTACCCCTACGTTCGATGCCGAACGCTCGATTGTGTGCTAGTTCACGTAACTGCCTGAGACACCGTCTGCCTGTGGAAAAGATTGTGGATGACAAGGACGCTCAATCGCAGTATACGATCACGACGCCCTCGCGAGAATATTTCGGCACCGTTCCGCCGTTCCTAAACCTATATTTCTAAGTTAGTTAACTGCCACTGCCAAAGTTGAGGGCAGAAACTCTTGCGAATCAGTACTTTCGTCACAAAATATGAGTTTTGCACATACGCCGAAAGTCGGTAGCCCGCATCGTTAGCGGCTAAACGCACGTAAACGCACCCAAAAACTCCGCAGCATACGGAAAAACTGGGGTCTAAGCGCCCTCCAGCCGATCGCAATTGTTTACTGACACGATACTTACTGGCACGAAACCGTGAAGCGATTGACCGAGGCGCCGTTCCATCCAGCTCCGGTCGTAGGATAGCGAGTATAGAAGATGTAGAACTGCCTGCCGAGAATGCGTGGGTCATCCCCCATACCGACCGGAGCCACGTAAGTCGAGGGTTGATCCCTTTCGTTGCGGAAGTCGAACAGCAGCGAGGGAAGCGACCAGTTCATCCCGTCAGGAGATTCGGAGTATGCGACCACCACTCCCTCGCCGATGATCATCTGGTAGCGCTGCAAGTCGGCGTTGTAAGCGACTTGGAGTTCGCCGCTGTACTGCGCGTTGGGATTCAAATCCTCGGAATAACCTCCAAGTCCTTGATCCAGATGCCAGCCCTCGTAATATTTCTGGAACGCAATGGCATGGGGCTTGCTGCCGAAGGCCGCATCAAGCACCGCTGCGATTGGCGCTCGTGCGACCGAAGCCTGAGTGATCGTAAACTTCATCGTGACCGGATTCTTCCACCAGTGCGTCGTCCCGTTGGCCAGCCAATCGCGAAAGTAAAGGTAGAAATACTTGCCGTCGGGAGAGACCACCAGCGGCGCATCGCCGATGTCGAAGCCGTCCATGTCAGTTCGATAGCCTTGATTGATGCGGATGATTTCGCCCAAGTCGGTCCAGGTCATGCCCTGATCGGTCGATGCCGCCAAGGCATATACGGAGTCGAAGCTCTGGGTTTGAATGGTCGGAATCTCGGCGTGGTAGACCATCAACAGATCGCCAGCCAGATTCTCGGCCCCCGGCATGCCGGCGGGAACTTGATAAACCGGACCACCGCCCATGTAGTCATAACTCTGATAGAAAGGGTTGACCGTCGGATCTGGATTCGGATTGATGGTTACGTCAACCGGAGGAGCCGAGCCCAGCGGGTTATCCAACGTACCGAGCGTTCGCGTAATCGACCCATACTTATTGTTGCCATACGAGTGCCCCTGCCAAAGCTGGCGTGAGTGCAGGCCGCCATCGCTGCCAAAGAACGCATAGCCATTGGCGATCTTGATCACTCCCAAGGGAGTGTCGGGCCAGGCAAAGCCGTCAGCCTGATCGGTGAGCGGCGGTTGCGCGATATCCCCGGCAGCTTCGCGTTGGGCGGGAGTTACTACTTCCTTGTTAGCGACAATCTTCGGATTGCAAAGTGGGGTAACGGCCTGCGCCCCCGCCGCAGCGGGCAAAACTATCAGAACGCTGTACAGCGTGATGAAAGTGATGGAAAGAGATACTCGGCGGCCAGTCCGCATAAAATCCTCGCGCAGTTGAGAAGTAGAACACAGGCGGTGGCTGGATGTTGCGTGGGATTTTGCTTCGTGCCTGCCGGCGCCGTCAGATGAGTGTGAGACGCGGCGCGCGAGATGTCGACCGAAAGTACGGCTAGTTGCTCCCTTCGCCCACTTT
>PLBX01000305.1 GCA_003135495.1 Acidobacteriaceae bacterium
GAGGGCTTGCTCCAAACCGGCATCGTCCCCACGAACCAGCAATTTCACGGCCTCTTCTATCTCTGCACGCATTGCCGTAAATTTAGCACAGCAACTGCCCGCGGCCTGCTACCTGCGTTTCTGCCCGTCCAATACGCAGGCCCATACATCGACCATACGCTCCCACCCACCGGCACCTGAGCGCGGCTAGCCTCCGGTACAGAACAATTTGTTACCAGCACGTCAAAACGGCGCTAAAATTATCGAATTAGAGTGGGGTACCGACATGGGGCTTATCCGGGTCGTCCGGAAAAGCAAACGCGGCTTCGATTTCTATCGTGCCGCAGTCATGTGCGTGGTCGTAGTAAGCGTTTTGTGGGCGCGCATAACTCCGCCGAGTCTTCCTCACAGTTACAGTAGCTCGTCCTTCCACTCGCTTGCGGATCATGATCATCGGCAGTCCTTTGCTCACGAGGACTCCCAGTGGGCGACTGCTCCAGCCACCACGTCTCGCACGCCAGTAGCGATAACTTCACCTGCTCCAATCTCCGTCGCGACTCATTTTGTCGAAATCGTAACTGATGGCTGGCACTACAATCGCCCCCCGCCTCTCAGCTAATCCTCCTGGTATCTCTTAGCGCACGCCTTGCAACTTCACACTTGCCGCCGCGAAAGCCAATGCTAATGTGGCGAGCGCAACAGCGATATTCCACCTTCCTAAACCAAACAGCAATGGAGGAAAAGCACCATGCCCGAACAAAATCGAAAAAACTGGCGCGAGTTGTGCCACGAAGCCCTGGAAGCCAGCAATCCTGACCAACTCATGGAAATTCTCCAGGAGTTAAACAAGGCCCTAAAACGCGAGGAGCAAGTCCGGCAGGACTTCCGGAAGGCAATTCATCCAAATAGGTCCGCAGGAGGAATGCGATGTTGAAAGCTTTCTCCGTCGCAAAGGAATTGCCAATACCGGAAATAGAACGTCCGAATGTGCCGCCCTTAGCGCCGAAACGGCGGTGGAATGAGCCGACTTCGCTACGCTTTATCGTTGGGGCGGCGCTCGGCGTGGGCTTCGTCTCTTTTCTCGCAACTGAACTCATGCACCACATCCTGGTGCCGGACATCGGACGGCATCAGGAAAGACTTCTCGCCGAAGGACTCTCGGCTTTGATCGTAAGCTATCTGACGGCGCGGTTACTGCAAATTTCCCGCGAGCGCCATCGTCTTACGATGGCGCGAATGCAAGTCATTGCCGAGATGAATCACCATATCCGCAATGCTCTGAGTCCCATTTCGCTCTCCGTAGATGCAGCTGACAATCAGCTACTTTTCCGCGCGATTTCGGAGGGAGTCGAACGCATTGACTGGGCTCTTCGTGAAATATTGCCTCGCGAATCGCCACTGCCTGAAGGTCAAGGCCATACCGTCACATATTTCCAACGAAGAGGACCGAATAGCAATGAGCGACATTAAAATGGACGACATTAAAGTTCTTTGCGTCGAGAACCGTCCCGAATACATGGATGCGCTGACCGACATGTTGAAAACGGCCGGATACCAGGTCATCACTGCGACCAACGGCGACCGTGCTCTGCACCTTCTGACTGCACGCCACGTCGATGGAGTGCTACTCGAATACGATCTTCCCGATGCTACCGGCATTGCTATTCGAGAAAAAATGAAGCGCATCAATCCCGATGTGCCCATACTTCTTTTTTGCGGCGTCGGCAGCGATACTCCTTTTCTCCTGCGTTTTTTCGACTCTTACTTGCGCAACAAGATGTCGCCCGAAGAAGTTTTCGAAGAGTTGGATTCATGACTTGTTCTTTCTCCTGAGTGAAGTGACTTCGATTCCTGTGAAGGAGGCTTCCCATTGAAAATCAAGGTCCCTTTAAGAGCAAAGGTCTCCCGGATAGAAATTGCCAGATGCGTATTTATCGTTGTCCTGACGGTACTTTTTTTTCTGCTTGGCCAAAGCATGGTCGAACACCGCTTCTTTCAGGGCGGCCGTCAACACTGGAACGGTTCGGTCGGGCAATAGCCGGCACAGAAGTGAAGTTGGGTCAGCGGAAAAGGGCCTTCGCTCCTTTAGCCGCGGCGCGCGTCAGAAACAGACCTCGATTCGCGCAACAAATATGTGGGCTCGGCGAATTTGTTCAGCAATGGCCGCTGATGCCGCCGCAACTTCACTCCTGCACTTCTCTTTAATCCCTTGCGAGATCGTGATTCGGCCGCTGATAATGCCGAAGGAGCCGCGTGGAAAATTTCCGACTTAAGGTCTTTCGAACTGTTGCCAAGCACTTAAACTTTCGCAAAGCGGCGGAGGAACTTTGCCTCACCCAGCCCGCCGTCACCCTTCAGATCAAAACTCTGGAACAATACCTTGGCGTTCAATTGTTCGACCGAAGCGGGGCCCGGATCTCGCTTACCTCTGCCGGTTCGGTTCTCCTGAAATATGCCCGCAACATCGAGGAACTGGAATCGGCTGCGCTGGCCGCACTGGCGCTCCTTGCCGGTGACCAAAGGGGCGACTTGCGCATCGGCGCATCGTTGACCATTGCGCAGTACATTCTCCCTCATCTTTTGGGCGCATTTCAGCAGCAGCATCCCCAGGTTCGCCCTCATGTCACTACCTGCAATACCGAGCAGGTACTCGAAGCATTGGTAGCCCGCGATGTATCGGTAGGATTCATCGAAGGACCTGCTTTGCGCCGCGACGTTCATACCGAAACGTTCCTCGAAGATGAGATCGTTCTCATGGTTCCTCCAGCTCACGAATGGAGCGAACGTGGCTTCGTTGAACCGGCGGAGTTAAAGCAAGAGCGAATGATCATGCGGGAACGCGGTTCCGGGACGCGCAGGGTCGTCGAAATGGCTCTTCAAAAGGCTGGAGTCCAAGCCAAACAACTCAAGCTCGCGATGGAATTCGATTCCACCGAAGGCATCATGACCGCCGTTGAAGCTGGCCTCGGCATCGGGTTCGCCTCCCTGTGGTCCATCAGCAAAGCACTGCAGTTGGGATCACTCCGAGTTGTGCCGATTCATGACGTGCGCATCACACGGCCGCTCCGGGTCGCGTACGCGCGTAGCCAGGAACCGCAAGGAATTACGCTCGCCTTTCTGCACTTTCTACGTTCCCGCCACGCCGTCCTGAGCCCTATACGATCAAAAATCCGCCCGCCCTCTGCTCATCGAACTTAATTATCTGAATCAACTTTTTTCAAACCAGATCCACATTACTCGCAGCATTCGCCGCGATAAGCCGCCCGTATGAGCAATAGGAATTACTACTTGGACAAGCATCCTCTGTGTCGCCACACTGGAGTTTGACAAACGGCTTTTTCTAACTTGATCAATTTGACTAAATCGAAGAACATCTTCTTTCTAGGCCTGATCCTCGCTGCCAGCGGCCTCATCTCAACTCCCCTAGCTCTGCTAATTGGACTGATCTACGGCTTATCATTCGCGCATCCCTATAGCGTCGACTCGAAAAAGTTATCGGCGTTCCTCCTGCAGGCGTCCATCGTTTTCTTGGGCTTTGGCATGAACCTGCACGAGGTCGTGCGCGCCGGCCGGAGCGGGTTCGCCTATACCGCCCTCAGCATAACGTTTGCCATGCTTCTTGGTCTCGCGATCGGGCGGTTGTTCAAAGTGCAAGGCATCCCATCTCTTCTAATCAGCGCGGGGACTGCCATCTGTGGAGGCAGCGCAATCGCCGCCGTCGGTCCCGTAGTCAACGCCCGAGAAGAGGAGATGGCCGTCTCCCTCGGAACCGTCTTTATGTTGAACTCGGTTGCCCTGTTCCTTTTTCCAGTCGTCGGGTATGCGCTTCATCTCAGTCAGTCTCAGTTTGGATTATGGTCCGCGCTGGCCATCCACGACACCAGTTCAGTGGTCGGCGCCGCCGCCAAATACGGCCCGCAAGCATTAATCATCGGAACCACGATCAAACTCGCCAGGGCGCTGTGGATCGTGCCTCTTACGTTCGCTGTAGCAATGGTGAAAAAGAGCAAGACCCGAATCCAGTGGCCGTGGTTTATTTTGCTTTTTTGCCTTGCCGCAGTAACGAACACTTATTTTCCGCTGTTCGGATCCATGTATCCAAAACTCAGCGCACTAGGAAAAACTGGTTTGACCGTCACTCTTTATCTGATCGGCACAGGCATTTCCAAATCAACTTTGAAACAAGTCGGAGTGCGCCCTCTTTTGCAAGGTGTTTTGCTCTGGGCGATCGTGGCCATAACCTCTCTCGATCTGATTCGTGCCGGATGGATCGAGGTCTGATGCGCTGAGCACGAGTTCTTTGTGCAGGAACAAAGTGTCTTCTTCCGAAAGGGCAGCACAACGTTACCGACCTATCGGGGACTCGATACGTCGTCTCGGGTTCGGCGGGTTACGTAATATAAGCAGCGCTTGACGTTGACCGGAACGGTTATGCCGCGCCGGTGAAACGTCAAGCGCCTACTTTACCGCTAGTGTCCATGAGAGCCGCCACCGCTACTCATGCCACCGCCGTGGAAGCCGCCTCCCCCGCCGCCGCCGTGAAATCCACCTCCGCCGCCGTGGAAGCCCCCGCCGTGGAACCCACCCCTGCCGAAGCCTCCGAAGCCGCGCCCAGATCCGGCCATTAACGATCCAGAATGGAAGCCACCCCCGGTTGATCCCGGTCCGCGGTAGATGCCATGGGCATAGTTATGGCCCTCAACATAGTGAGAACCCGGGCCCCAGTTGCGAGCGTTGGTGCTGAACTGATGATAATAACGTCCGCGTCCGTAGCCATAGCCGCCGTAGCCGTATCCGTATCCATAGCCAAAGAATGGCGCTTCGTATACCCACCATGGCGAGTAGAACCCCCAGCCGAACGGGCTGTAGAAAATGCCGTCTCCGGGAATGAAAGTGAAGGCAGAGAAATAAGGATCCCAATACCAATCGGCGCCCATAAAGCCCGATCCCCACGCTCCGCCTCCATTTTGCGCATAGAGGCTGGCCGCGTCGACATTCGCTTCTGCCAGGTAAGCGGAGCGAAGGCTGCTCCAACGATAGAGATCACCGTCTTCATATGCTTTCTTGTCGAACTTCTGCACGTGAAGTCGCCCTGAAGATACCAGGCTGATCTCGCGTCCGCCCTTAAGAGTTACGGGCTTATGGCCGTTCTCTACGAAGGCTTTACCATCAAACACCCGGAGCTCTTGTTGATTCAGGTTAAAGTCGTACAGCCCGGTTTTCAAAAGTCGCGTTGTCGAACCGTCCTCATCGATTCGGATATCGTTTTCCGGGTGGATCTCGGCGACCTCGATCATCGCGTGACCCTTTTCTAGATCGATCTCTGTATCTGTAATGCTCGGAGATATCATCTTTACCGAACTATTGTTACCTACACGCAGAAACACTCCGGGCGTCAGTAATACCTCGGCTTTACCTTTTCCTGTTGTTAGTGATTGTCCAGCTTGTAACTCGGCCGAACCGATCGACTTAGAATCAAGCGAATTAGAGCCAATCGAAGCCTCTCCCTCTACATAATTAAGAGTCCCTGGTAGCGCTGCATTTGCACTCGTGTTCCTATCACCCCACGCGGGCACAGATAGAATCGCGGCCAGGAAGAAGCCGGCGACAGCTTGCAAATATCGTAGCCGCATATTTTCTTCCTCCTTAACCTTTACTATATTTGATGCTGTGCCGGGGCGCCGCGATGCTTGGCCCTTCGCCGAGCCCACCTCCGAGAACGCGCTGTAGTCGCGGTGTTTGATGGCATTCGATACTTTGGTAACTCCGCTATGCCCGAGCGACCCACTTCCGACCTGCAATCAACACTCTTACATTCTCTTTACAGCCGCGGCGACCCTGGCGTCAATACGCCGCCTCGACTCGACGCAGCCGGACCTCTGATCGGCGAACTACCTGATCTGGTTGATAAGTCGGAACCGATCATGCCACGATAGTGCGAACCGCTGGTGGCAGTTGCAATGCCTGGGGTCGTAAGCGCGAAGGCTGAACCGTTATTGGTTGGCGACGAATACAAAAAGAATTGTCTGGTGGAAGGTGATAACGCTAAGGGCGCAACTGGAGTATACGCGGGCAAGCTCGGCAAAGGCCGAAAGAAACTAGTCGGTTGCTTATCAGTCCCCCTTAGCACGAAGCTCGTCGCCGGTGTTAGAGGGCAGTTATTAGAAAAGCACAACTGTTGCTGGCCATACGCAGGCATCAAGAATCCGGTTAACATGACTAACACCAACAGTGATTTCACAAAGCACCTCGCAATCTGTTTTTATACTTCTCTGTTATTGTTTCGTTAAGTTCCCACTCCTTAGTCTTGAGTCTTGCTTATTACACGTTGCTCGCCGATGTGCTAATTACAGTTCGGGTTGGGCGACATAGCATCCGACGAGTCGCACTCGTGTCTCCGTAAGACGCGCTGATGTGACAGGATGAAAACACCGTCTTGATTTGCGATGTAAATCAATTTTCGAGCGGGGTCCTGCAAAATGCTGGTAACACCATTGAACGTCATGGCGTTTTGCGGGTGGGCTGGATCGCTGACATCGAGGACGCGGATTTTGGTGGGTGCGGAGCTACTGCCCTTGACCGTATTATCGGATTTCTCGGCGGCACTAGAGTTTCCTGCGCTTGCGGAATTTTCAGGGCTCTCTGCGATGGCAAGACCGGAAGTCACCATGGTTAGAGTTCCTGCCGATACCTGATTGACCACCCTGGGCTGGCTTGCTTTAGTGATGTCCACAACTAAGAATCCCTGTTTCGAAGGTTGCTTCACGTAGAGATATTGCCTTTTTCCATCCACCTGGAGAAACATCTCGCGTACTCCGCCCGCCACTGCAACGTGACCTATCACCTTCGCGGGTAAGTAGGAAGGATAAAAATCGCCGGCGGACGCTACGGTGACTCCAAGCAGGGTAGCGGCGAACAATACCAGTGCACAATGGCGAGCTTTACAAGTTGTTTTCATAACATTCTCCGTTCTTTAGTCGCTAGCCGAACTTTGTGCTGAACTAGCTCCAAATTGCTGCTACGCGGCCCTACGTCATATCGTCCTTCTTGGGTGTGCGTAACTATGACCATAACTATGGCTCGTTCCGTGTAGATTGCAATTGCAAATGAACAACAATTGTTGTTTGCTTACCAGCAGCCGGAGTGCATACTGGGCCGTCGTAGTCGGCTCCGGAATAAACCGGCATGCTGCAATTGTCATTTTGAGTTGCGGCGAGCACGTTACCCGTGCATTGGGCGCCGCTATAGTCCCTTCCTATCACCAAGGGCATGGTGCACACTTCATTTTGAACCACAGGCGGCCAATCAGTTTCTGTAATCGCATTCAACAGTTTGGGAAAAGCGTCATAAGCGACATCGGCTGTCCCAAAAACTTCCTCTGCTTCCGTTTGTCGGGTTGAAGCCCCCGCCAAAAGTGCGGCACTCAAACGCGGGAACGCGAACTGAATATCCGGGGTCGTGAAGCGTACTAGAGCGCTGTGAACATGTCCCGAAGCGTCTTCACTCGCAACTACACGAATCAAAGTAAGATCTCCGATAATTTGTAACTCTCCGCCTTCGGCCCATTTGATACTTTTGGAGTTGAACCGGAGGAGTATGTGATCAGTGGGATCGGGAACATAGCCTGATGGCGGTTGACTGTCATCGCTGATAGCGCCACTCCAGTCTTCGTCTGCGGGATAGACGCTAAGATCAAAAACGGAACTAGCCAAATCATTTGGGTTCAACTCGACGGTTCCAGCCACGCGTGCGACACCAGTGTTAACTGAATGGGGATTCTCTTTGGAACCTTGAAAAAAGCGGGCGTAGGACGCTCCGGCGTTAAGCGTCCAGCTATCGCCTTGGCTAAAGGCGAACGGCGATGGGATTATTAAACCGACAACACTCAGGAAAATGGTCCGAACTGTGTTTGTCATATATTCCTCCTTCGAGAGGCTTTGGCGCGGGGCCGCGGCCTCGCCGATTCGTCGGCATCGTCCAATGTCCGGCGACTTCAAGCCTCTAAGTCTCCTATTTCTCCGATGCAATCCATTTCCCGTAAATAAGCGTCAAAAAACCGCACCATCAAGGGCGTTTGACTGCCGATTCCATCAAACAGCAGGACTGGAATGTCCGGCCTGATGGCTTTAAGTTGAGCCCGCAGTTCACTTCCTCTTGCCCCCGGTAAGTTGTATTCCACGAGCACTCCGTCTATCGATTGATTACCGATAGCCTCGATCGCCTGTCGTCCGCTGCTTACAGGCATGACCTCATAACCAATGCCCACGAGCATGCATACTAAGGTCGCCATGCTATCGGCCTGGTCTTCGACGCAAAGAATCGTCATACCACTCATTCTTCCTCCATTAAACTCACAACGATAAGGATCTGTTTTCTCGCAATAGATAACAGGCTTGCGAGGCAAACTGAGAATTGGGAATGAGTTAGATGACTGGAGGCGGGCGATTGAAGTGGAAGCCCTTAGTTTGAATGGTGGAGAATACTTCTGGCTCAACGATCAACCCGGCCAATTCCGCATTCGGCAGCGTTAATTGAAAGGTGGCGGGCGGAGCACCCCACTGGTAAGCACTATCGACAAACCGGGGTCGCTGATCATGATGGGAATTGGCAGCGATCGTGGAATGTGGGTTTAGCGCTTGCGAAAAATCCGGCGGAACGCCGCGCGCAGCAAAAATAGCAAAGAGGACTACCGCAGCAAGCACTGCTCGGTAAATGAGCGGCCGTTGACTGCGATTCGTGTAATCCCTTAGCAGGGACATTGACATTCCCCTTAACACTATTATTGATGACAGTCTTGCACTTTTGGTTACCTAAAGTTTGGGCGTATTAACACAGGCGCCTTGAAACGCTAGTACAAACCGTTTAACGGCGAGTTCAGTCGAGAGCGATATCGGTTGTGGTTCATCAAAACCTCGTGGAGGGTTCGAAATCGCCACGACTTCATTCAATCTAGCGAAGCACATTCCGATTCTGTCGATACGTTTTTCGTTCTGAGATTAGCGGGCGCAGCCGTATCGATGAGGATCCCGCCGACGTTGCGAGAGCCGAAGACTCGCCAGGGAACGACCGATAGTCGTCGGATATAAGGAGCATGCCGTCGTTCTCAGAGGAGGACACGTGACCTCTAGGCTTTTTTTACGTCGTCTTTTTCGCGGATTGGCTTTTGTGGAACTTAGGACGTGGAGGTTTCTGGTCATTAACAATGTCGGCCACGCTAGCGTTCTCGAGAATACGGGCCACTGCGTCTCGCACATCCAAGAACACTTGGTAGAGCGCGCGGTGGTCAGCATCGCGTGCTATCAGAACTCTAAGTTGATCCGCATCACCAAACGGAGCGAGCGGCCCATCAATTAAGCGAATGACTTCACTGAGCCGAATCTCGGACGGCGGACGGCGGAGCTGGTAGCCCCCCTTTGCGCCACGCATGCTCTCGACAATCCGAGCGTTCTTCAATTCAAGCAGTATTAGCTCAAGAAACTTCCCCGGTACGTCCGCCTCAGAAGCTATGTCCCGAACTTTAATGGCTCCTTGTTGATATCGTCGTGCGAGCGTCATCACCGCCTGCAATGCGTACAGTCCTTTTTGAGAGATTTTCAATCCCGCCTCATCGTTGCAATCCACAACGCTCTCAAGCCGCGGTCCTTCAAACAACTCCCGCTGCTTTCCTAGATTTATTTACCTCACGAGTTAATTAGCATCCGGGCGCAATGCATCCAGCCAGGGGAGACTGCCCAGAAACCTAACTCAGGGTGCGTGTTACGAGAAGAATCTCAGCAGGACGGCGGCGGTCGATCAAAAAGACGCTGTTGCAGCAGGGTGCTTGGGAACCCATCAAGATGCGCCACGGAAATACGGAAAGGACGAACGTGCAGAGTCGCAGTCGGCAGGACTGGCACAACCCATGGTTGGGCGTCGCGCTCCAGATGCTGCCGCATCCCCTGAGTGAAACCCGACACTACTGTAGCGGAGCGTGGGATCGTGACACGGAATGTACGCGTTCCCACATTTACGGCTAAAAGAAAAATGACGAGAGTGATCAGGAAAAGTCGGCGGCGGGAAACTATCCAGGGGCCAGGGTCCGAATTAAGACCATTCGCCATTTTGAAGCCGAGTTACAAAATCACTATATCGCAAGTTTCCGTTTTCTCGCGCGTAAATTTTGTTCGCTAAGGAGTTGCATGCGTCGGGTCCGGCACTAATGCGTCAAGCGCATCGTCTCGACGGCGTGAGCAAGCCTGTTGGCCTGCCACATCGCTTCATCGCGCTTTTGCTGCTTCGGAGTCCGCTCCATCTCGTCGTCGCAGGGCCAATCACTGGGTTCTCTGGCGGCTGCCAACAAGCGGCGCACATGTCGGGCAGAGATCCCGAGATTTTGCCTAATCCATTGCGTAAATGTCGGCTGTCCAGGAATGGGGACTCGCCGCCCTGGATGGGCAAAACGATCGCGGGCTTCGCGGATGTAGGGTGGTCGAGATGCTCGGCCCAACCGTAAAGCATCCGACATGACAATCTATGGCACCACGTCCAAGTTCAAGACTTCTTGTCCTTTGCCCAGCGAGCCTGGGCCGCCTTCCGGGCGCTTTCTCGACGCTCCTCAGCCGTAAGCTTCTGAGCCCTCTTCTGGCCGCCTTTTCGACCGAGCTGAACCGCCGCTGGATTTTTCCTTCGCATACCGTCATTCTTACACAACATGCGTAGCGGCAGGCAACTCTTGGTTGACAATGCGTAGCGCTACGGATATAGTTGGCCAAAGCGGGCTGAACAAGTGCGGTCAAACACTCATCCAGCCCTGACCACAGTCGCCTATACAGGAGGCAAACATGGCTAGACAGCAACGTACCACTACAGCTTCATTCCCTCAAGAAAGCTCCCCCGCAATAGCTCGCGTGGCTCTCTACGCACGCGTCAGCACCCTCAACAATCAAGATCCAGAAATGCAACTTGCGGAACTGCGAGAATATGCAGGCCGCCGCGGCTGGCAGATCGTCGAGGAATTCGCAGATCAGGGGGTGTCCGGCTGCAAGGAATCGCGGCCGGCGCTAAATCGGCTGATGGCCGACGCTTGTCGTCGTCGGTTTGACGCGGTTTTGGTCTGGAAAATCGACCGCTTTGGGAGGTCCCTGAAGCACCTCGTCAATGCCCTCGCCGAACTCGTGGCGCTCGGAGTCGCTTTCATTAGCCTGAGGGACAACTTGGATCTCAGCACTCCATCGGGTCGCTTGATGTTCCAAATAATCGGCGCGATGGCCGAGTTCGAGCGGGCGCTGATCCAGGAGCGTGTCCGTGCGGGCATTCGCAATGCACGAGCAAAGGGCAAGCGTCTTGGGCGGCCCCGGGTCGTCGTAGACGCTTCGCGTATCGCCTCTCTTCGCGCTTGTGGGAACTCGTGGTCGCAAGTGCAGGCCAAGCTAGGGGTGAGCAAGGGCACTGCGCAGCAGTCGGCTCCGGGATCCGACGCACACCTGGTGAAATTGCCGCTCGGTTGCAAAGCTCTGGACTCGTGATCGCGATTTGGGTCTTGAGGGCATTTACGCCTTCTTCTGTACTCTCTCGGTTACGGAACTTGGAATCATACTTCCGGGCGCGGGGCGGATGGAACAACGTGATCGTTGAATTACAATGCATCCATTGAGGGGTGAATCGCAGTCTTAGACACAAGAGGATGGCACGGACGACGGAGCTTTGCATAGCACTCGGTAGGTGGAGCATGGCTGCGAGGTCCGCCGCGTGCCGTCAATACACTTCGATCTCAACCTTTATGCGCTCCGACTATTCCCGGCTGTTCGGTCAAGTGTTCGCACTGGCGGCCATCGTATTCCTGCTATTGGGAACTGGCAGGGGGCAGAATACGGCGCGGATCACTCTTGATCAGGCCATTGATCTGGCGCTGGCGCACAACCACTCGCTTAGAGCTACGCGAAGCATGATTCTTCAGAATCAGGCCCAGGAGATCACGGCCAATCTGCGCCCCAATCCGACTTTGGACGTAGATACGCAGTTTATTCCATTTTTCAGTCCGCAAGATTTTTCTGGGGAAAATCTGGACGAAACTCAGCAGTTCGATATCGGGGTCGGGTACCTCTTTGAGCGCGGTCACAAACGACAACGGCGGCTACAGGCTGCGCGTGATCAAACAGCCGTTACCCGCGCTCAGGTTGCCGACGCCGAGCGGACGCTGGCGTTTAATGTGGGGCAGCAGTTTGTCAGCGTTTTGCTGGCTGAATCGACCCTGCAGTTTGCGCTCGAGGACCTGAAGGGCTTTCAGCAGACAGTCGATATCAGCGAGACGCAACTTAAAGCGGGATACATTGGCGAAGGCGATTATCTGAAGATCAAACTGCAACTGCTGCAGTTTCAGACCGACGTATCTTCCGCCCGCCTAGCGAAAGTGCAAGCGCTCGTCGGCCTGCGCCAGTACCTGGGTTACAGTGCGGTACCAGCTGACTACGATGTGGTTGGCGATTTGGAGTTTAAGCCTTTGAAGGGGAACCTGGAAGACTTGCAGGCGCGGGCTCTGAGGGAGCGGGCCGACTTCCGCGCCGCAGAATTGGGAATCACTGCCGCGCAGAGCCAAATCCTTCTCGCCAAAGCGAACGCCAAGGTCGATGTGAACGGCACCTATGATTTCACCCACGTCTCAGGTGAGAACACGGCTTCGATCTTTGCCAATTTTCAATTGCCGATCTTCAACCGCAATCAGGGCGAGATTGCGCGCACCGGCTACGCGCTCACGCAGGCAGAGGAGCAGAAGTTGTCCGCGAGCGATACTGTTCTTTCCGACGTCTCCAACGCCTATGAAGCGCTGCGGAGCAACGAGGAAATCGTGCAACTTTACACCTCCGGCTATCTCAAGCAGGCGCAGGATTCGCGCGACATCAGTGAATATTCTTACAAGCGCGGCGCCGCCAGTCTTTTGGACTATCTTGATTCCGAGCGCAGCTACCGGGCTATCGAATTGGCATACCGCCAGGCATTGGCTGCTTATATGACGGCGCTCGAGCAATTGAAGGAAGCGGAAGGAACGAGGAATCTGCCATGAGAACACTGCGCATCAATATGCGCGAGGATCGCTGTCGATGGCTAATGGCATTTGCTGCCGCCTCGGCGATGATGTTGACGTTTGGCGCTTGCGGACGTTCTGACCCGCGGGCACCGGCCGACTCGAGCAGCGCAAGGAGTTCGGACAATGCAGAACTGTTCACCATTCCTCAAGAGCAGATGGCGCACGTGCAGGTGCTGACTGTTCAGCCCACGACCCTGACTCGAACCCTGCGGCTCACAGGCGCTGTGGCTTACAACAGTTTTCGTACGACACCTGTGATCACCCAGGTGAGCGGACCGGTCGCTAAAGTGGTGGTCGTTCCCGGTCAGCGAGTGAAACAGGGCGAGGCGATGTTGTACGTGGCGAGTCCGGATTATTCGCAGCTCCGAACAAATTATCTGAAGGCCAAGTCTGCCTACGCACTGGCGCAGATGGCAAATGCCCGCGCCCGCGACTTGTATGAGCACAAAGCGATTGCACAACAAATTTTGGAACAGGCGGAGTCGGCCGAAGTACAGGCGGGCGGGGACTTGGCCGCGGCCCAAGCTGCATTGAAGGTGATGGGAATCGCGGATCCCGACGCGCTGGTGAAAGCCCCGCCTTCCTTTGAAGTTCCCGTCAAAGCGCCCATTAGCGGCGAGGTGGTCGAGCAGGATGTGTCCGCGGGACAACTCATTCAGCCCGGGACGACTCAGTGTTTCATGATTTCGGATACGAGCAGCATGTGGGTTCTGGTTAATGTCTATCAGAAGGATTTGCCCTACGTGCATGCTGGAGATACGGTCGCCATTCAGACGGATACGTATCCTGACGTCTTCCATGGCCGAATTTCCTATGTCGCGGCATCGCTCGATCCAAGCACTCGCACGCTACAGGCGCGCATCGAGACGAACAATCCCGGGGAGAGATTGAAGAAAGATATGTATGTTTCTGTGACCGTAAATGCGGGAACGATTCCGAAGGCCATCGCGCTCCCGGATGCGGCTGTGTTGCGCGACAGCGAGAACCAGCCTTTT
>PLBX01000300.1 GCA_003135495.1 Acidobacteriaceae bacterium
GTGGGCACGAGGGATCGCCTCAGCTATGAGCTCGGCACCCACGCGGCTCTCTTCGCAGAGATGGTCGAGATCGGTAGAAAGCCCATCGCTCAAATCGATCATGGCGGAGGCTACACGGTGCTGTCGCAGCCATTGTCCAATCGCGAGCCGTGGCAGCGGTCGAAGCTGGCGAAGGAATTCCGGCGGCAGGGGCTTGGGCTTCGATTGGCTTCGCGTTAACTGCTCCAACTTCCTCAGAATCGCAGCCGAAGCGCCCAAATTCCCGGTCACGTAAATCTGATCGCCCGGCTTCGCTCCCGACCGCAGGATTGCCTTTCCCTTGGGCACCGAGCCTACCACGATGATGTCGGCTTGAATTCCGGATACCGACTGCGCCGTGTCCCCTCCCGCCAACGGAACCTTGAATTTCATGGCCAAGGTCAACAGCCCCTTCATGAAATCGCTCACCCACTTTTGAGGGACGTCGCCGGCAAGGGCGAGAGATAGAAAAGCGGCACGCGGCTCGCCACCCATGGCTGCGATATCACTTAAACCGCGCGTAAGGCACCGCCAGCCCACCAAGGCAGGGGGATGCCAGTCGCGCCGGAAATGTACGTTCTCAATGCTGAAATCGGTGGTGACGAGGATTTCGTGGCCCGGAGGGACGCTCAATACCGCACAATCGTCGCCAATGCTGGTTACTACCGACCCTCCTCTTGGCGCGACCCGCCGAATCTGCTCGATCAGTTTGCGTTCGCTAAGTGGCATTTGAATCACTATAACGCGGCGGGCAAGCAGGGAATGCACTCTCAAAACAGGTACACATCACCCTTACCGTGGTAATTTGTCCACATGGACAGCTCTCGTTACCCTGCCTTGGTAACCACCCAAGAGGCTCCTGTTTGGTTGACACAGGGAAATGGGTTTGTTAACGTTAACTCGCAAATCATTAAAAAGAATACCGAACCGAAGTACTAGAACAAGAATCAGTTGCGGTTAAATGGGCTTCGGTTTTTTCCCCGGTTCCGCCACTTCACTGGTGGGTGAATTGGCATCTAAAAGTGGCTGGGCGGGGTCAGGAAATCTCAGCCTGAGCAGCATGGCTGGCTCAGACAGATTTCAGGTCAAAACCTAAAGGTGGAAGTAAAGACTTTGCGTAAACGCTTTTACATATTTTTCGTAGCTCGCGACGAAGCTGGTCAGCTTCGCAAAATCACTATTCCCGTCCGTTACCTATACGTCCTCTTAGCGGGTGCGGGCCTGGCGGCGCTGTGTCTTACCGGAATCGCCAGCTCTTATACCCGGATGCTGCAGAAGGTCGCGCACTACAATCAGCTGCGCATCGAGCAGGAGCAGTTAAAAGATCGATATTCCAAGCTGGAGCAGGTGGCCAAGGAACGCGACATTCAGGTAGCTTCCCTGGGCTCGCTCGCCAGCGAGGTCTCCGCGCTTTATGGCCTGAAATCCGATCCGGCAATGGTGTCCGCTTCGACCGAACAGATTCAAGCCGCCCAGGTCAATTCTTCGCTTGATCAGCTTTATACGTTGAAGCGCACTGCCTTGAGCGGCGCGGCGAGCGTCGGCATCTCGCTTGGACTCACCAAGAACTCCACGACGGCCGATTGGGCTCGTGCCAATGCAGCGCCGAATCTCTGGCCGGTCGAAGGCCAGATTACCGGCTCCTTCGGCGAGCGCATCGATCCATTTAATGGAGAAGGCGCGTTTCACTCCGGCGTAGACATTTCCTCTAACGTCGGCTCGTCGGTGATCNNTCGCCGACTTCCTCGGCGGCTACGGCCGCGCCATCATGGTCGACCACGGACACGGGATCACTACCCGCTACGGACATCTTTCCAGCTTCGCCGTCACCGCCGGGCAATACATTCACCGCGGCGACACCATCGGCTACGTTGGCCTAAGCGGACGCTCCACCGGCCCGCACCTCCACTACGAAGTTCGCATCAACGATGCCCCAGTCAACCCCTACAAGTACCTGCGGTTGACCGTTGCACACCTGGGCGGAATCGCCACCGGCTCCTAGTTTGGTAGTGTGGGTTTGGTAGTGTGGCGCGGGCGCCCTCGCCCGCGAACCTGAGCACCATCGAAGTGGAGTGCGGGGACGCCTGCGGTCCGGTTATCCCCTGGCCTTCTTAATTTCCTCAATCAACGGCGGCACAATGTCGAACAAATTTCCGACAACCGCATAATCGGAAATCTCAAAAATCGGCGCCTCGGAATCTTTGTTAATCGCGACAATGCTTCGCGCCCCCTTCATCCCNNACAATATGCTGAATTGCCCCCGAGATCCCGAGCGCCAGGTATAACTTCGGAGCTACGGTCTGGCCTGACGAGCCTATCTGGCGGTCCATGGGAAGCCATCCGTTATCGCAGATCGGACGCGACGCCGCGAGCTCGCCGCCGAGCGCATCCGCCAACTGCTTCGCCAGTTCGATATTTTTCTGCTCCTTGATGCCGCGGCCGACCGAAACAATTATTTCCGCCTGCGTCAGGTCAACCGCCTGCTTCGCTTCCTTGAAAACTTCCTGCGGCTTGTTGCGGATAACGCCATCCGGAACGTCGACATTGAACGTCTCAACCGCGGCTGCTCCTCCGCCGGCTTCGGCCTTGTCGCCGCGAAACGATCCATTCTGAAAAGTTACGAAGCAAGGGCCGGTACCGGCGAAACTTACGTCGGCCATAAACTTTCCCTGAAACATTTGCCGCGTAAAGGAGAGCTTGCCGCCTTCGTATTTGTAGCCGACGGCGTCGGTGATTGCGGTGGTTTCCATGGAAGTCGCCAACTTCGGGACAAAATCCCGCACCTGGTAGGTGTGAGGCATGAGAACGAGTTTCGCGGGATATTTCTCCAGAAAGCTTTTCAACGCATGGGCAAACGCATCGGGAGTGTAGGGCTCGAGTTTGGGCGACTCGACGTCGTACACCTTGGAAACTTTCTTTTGCGCTACTTCACTGGCGATCGCGGATACGCCCGAGCCTACAACGCCAGCTTCGAGTGACCATCCAGTTTCGGCGGCAATCGCCTGCCCGGCTGCGATGGTTTCCCAGGAGACGCGATTCAGCTTGCCTTCGCGCTGTTCAACAATTACGAAAATAGTTTCAGCCATAAAATCAGTTCTCAAATTACGCGTAATTCGTTCTTTAATTTCTCCACTAATTTTTTCGCAATTTCGCTCGGAGAGCCTTCCAGGAACTCCGTATTTTTTGACTTCTCCGGGATGTACATTTTGTCGATTTTTTGCAGATTATTGCCCATCGCCGACTGCACATCTGCCAGCGTCACCTTGCGCATCGGTTTCGTCTTTGCCTGTTTGATTCCGATCAGCGTGGCATAGCGCAGCTTGTTAATTCCGGACTGAATGGTGAGCACTGCCGGCAGAGGGACGTCGACAAACTGAAAGAATCCGGCTTCCAGTTCACGCTTAACCCGGATGCCAGCTTCGGTTTTTTCAATCTGCATGATGATCGTGGCATGCGGCAAACCGAGAATTTGCGCCAGAATTACGCCCGTCTGCGCGTAGCCGTAATCATCCGACTGCAAGCCGGTAAAAATCAGATCAAACTTTTCATCCTTGATGGCAGCCGCGATGGCGCGAGCGGTATTGTAGGCATCGAGTCCGACAAAAGCGTTGTCCTCCAGATGAATCGCCCGATCGGCTCCCTTCGCCAGGGCCTCGCGCAAAACCTGCATCGCCCGCGCTGGGCCGGCGGTTATCACAACGACTTCGCCGCTATGTTTTTCCTTTTGCCGCAATGCCTCTTCGAGCGCGAAGGCGTCGGGCTCATTGACTTCGTATGACACATCTTCGCGAATCCACGTTCCCGCCTCGTTCAACTTTAGCGGGGCGTCTTTCTGCGGTACCTGCTTCATGCAAACCAAAATCTTCACTCATCAGCTCCCATGGTTGGCAGCGCGCACAGAGCACCAGCCAAACTCGCTAGTATAAATGAGTGGGCGCGGGGGCGACAGCAGCGCGGCAGCGATGGCACTCCATGACCCGCCGTAACTTGACCGGCCTCGCGGCGCTTGCCATGCTGACTCATCGTGAAAAAATCCCAGAAGCCACGGCGGAAAGTACGAGCGCCGCGGGTCAGGGTTCCCAACGGCGAACGCGCGCTATTCTGTATCGATCAAAGCCACTTTGTTGGCGTGCTCCAGAGAATGTCGGTCAGCGGAGGCTCCGCTATTCTCTCCAGAGGTCCGATTCCATCCGGAACCATGGGGGACATTGCTCTACGAACGGTGTTCGGCAAAGTAACGGCTACCGTAGAGTTCCTGGACAGGTGCGCGGACGGGCTTCCGCTGTCGCAGGCATTTCGTTTCCTGGCCATGGAAGAAAAAAGCACTGAGCGATTTCTGGCGGCCATAAAGCTCATGACACAGAATGGACTAAGCGACGCTCCGCCCACTAAGCAACCTCGAAACTCGGCGTCGGAAGCGTTGAGTTTACTGTTTAAGAGTGTGCGCGGTATTGCCGCTGCACTCCTCCCCGAACGAGCCTCCACTAGCAAATAGACGACAGTTGTATTTGGAGCGGCTCCGCTTTGCATCATCGTAGCGAATGACTCAAGCGAAGGACTGACGAATAGCGCTCGGGAAAACAACAGTGAAGGCTGATTCGCGAACTCGTGACCCTTCCTACTGCAGAAATGCGACGCTTTGCACGCCCGTAATTTCGAACCGCTTGCGGCAGCGCATGTTCTTGCACATCATCTGGTCGTCCCGGCGAAGCATGTAAGACTGAGCCTTGGCGAATTTTGCGCGATCCCTATCATCAGCGCGCGGTGGCAGGTTTTTCTTCTTCATTCGTACCAGCCATTGGATCTCATACTCCGCCGACTCGTGGCAGTGCGGACAGCTTAAATTCGCCGGTTTCTTATCCGACCGCTCGTCAAAAAATTCCCGTTCATCCATAAATATAGGGCCCTCTGCTTTACGCTACCGTAGTGCACAGTTTCATCCCTGTCGTCTATCGCAGGAATGATGAAACGCCGCGCCAAACTCAAATTATTACATTTTTTGCCATCGAATGTGCGAAGATGCCAGGATTACGACTATGCCGCGCAAGCCAAAGAAAAAGGTCTTCTCCGCTGGCAATGTCGTCCGCGAAATGGCCCGCGAACGCGTAGGCAGTCCTAAGCCTTCTCAACTCGTGCGTGCCAAAAAAAATAAACCTGAGCGCCACAAGCCCACGCTGGGCAAACTGCTAGCCGACGAGAGCGGTTAGAGTTTTTGCATTCTCATTGGAATGTTGCGATAACGGCAGCCCCGCCAGCGGGGATGGTGACCACACACTGGTTGGCGGACGCTTGCGGGCAGTTGGCCCATGTGACAGTAGGTCCATTGGCGGTGAGCAAAACCGACGCGTTCACATTAAAGGTTGCGACACATGTTCCAGGGCAACTCACTCCGGTCGGAAGACTCGTCACTGTCCCGGTCCCAACGACGCCGACGGACAATGTGGCAAGCGTGCCTCCACCAGGGCAGAGTGAGTCGGCAGGATCGTCCACCGTCACGGTCGCATAAGCAGTCTGTCCGCCAAAACTTGCGGAAATTGTCCCTCCGCCGCACCCGAGTGTTGGACTGGGGGAAACTAAGCCGGCGTTGATGTTGACTATGTTGTCATCAACCGTCCACGTGACTTGATTGGTAATGTCCTTCGTGGCTGGGGGATGGATATAGGTTCCAGTGGCGGTGAATTGTTCCGTTCCGGCCTGGGTCAGAAAAGTAAAACCGGACGGCTGAACCGTGATGCCTACTAGCTTCTGATCGTGGCCGCAACTCGGCAGGGTCAATAGCGCTCCTGCAGCCACTAGCGTTCCCAATGCAAGTCCTATATAGCCAAGCTTCATGCAAACTCCTAAAGGCAGGTTTGGGGCTGCCCGCGCCTCAACCGGATATTTATGAGGCGAATTTCCGTCAAATTATGGGAAGGGAAAATTTAGCGGAATCACCGCGAAAAAGCAAGAAATCGAGCGCGAACAACCATGGTTGAGACACGCTCGGTCGAGTGATACATGATCGAGCCGGTACATTACGGGCCCTCCGTGACCTGCAACGGTTTTGGAGTTTCCAGTCCCTGGCGCAGAATCGCGTTTCGCCTTGGGATCTCTGCGATCGCGTCGGCGCGGACCATATATGCGCCATGTGGAAGAGTGTTGCCAAACGGAATTTGCATATTGGTTGTGCCCGCTTTAAGCGGAAAATGCTCATAGCCGATTGCAGTCGCCCGCCCGTTCTCAGCCACGGCAACAATAATTATTGTCAGGTCGAAAGTTTCTTTGGAACCGTTTGAAACCTGGATGGAGCCGTCGATCCGGTTATCACGAACCTTCGGTGGTTGAAGCCATTCCAGCAAAAGTGACGACGCGACCGCGATCTGAATTTCTTTGTTGATCGTGTGTGCTGGATGGCCGGAATCTTCGACCTTTAATGTCAATGAAAATGTCCCGGTCTTTGTCGGGCGCCCTGCCAAAAGGCCTTCCGGGCTCAGCGTTACGCCGTCGGGGAGGTCGCCGCTAGCCACGCTCCACACATAAGGCGGAGCTCCGCCCGTGGCATGTAGAAGAATATGGAACTCTATTCCGGCCTCAAGGGCAGGCATAGGTTCGTCCACTACCGAAAGCGGAGGCGTTTGCGCCGCCAGCAGACTGCAGAAACAGATAAGCATCGCAGCCGGTAGCATGGAACGGATGAAGATCATTTCGCTGGTTTGATTTTACGCTGGCCTCGGCGTAAAAGAACTGCAAGATGCCTTTTCGTTTGCCCCGGGCCTTACCCTGGCTTTTATGCGCCTGCTCAATGTCGGGTGCCTTTTTCTCGATAACAACACGCTCTCTGGCGCAGGCTCCGCCTCACGAACCGCCCTTGTCCCCGACTTCATCACCGCAAAAAGCTGAAGAGGCTGCGGTGATCGAACGAATTTTAAATCGCATTCGCTTTGAAAACGACGGAACAGAAGTGAGCGAGACCGAAGCCGTAGTTCGCATTCAGAGCCAGGCGGGCGTAGAAGAATTCGGTCAACTGGTTTTCGGATATTCGTCGGCCACGGAGAAACTTGAAGTCGCATATGTGCGCGTTCGCAAGCCCGATGGACAAGTAATGGCGACACCCGAGTCAACCGCGCAGGATTTTGCGCCAGACGTCCTGCGCGAGGCTCCCATGTACAGCGACTACCGCCAACGCCACATTTCGGTCGCCGCTCTGCAGCCCGGAGACACGCTCGAATATCGCACGGTGACCCGGGTCACAACGCCGCTCGCCTCAGGAAACTTCTGGTATGAGTACACATTTCCTAAGGGTGTGTTGGTTAATGAAGATCGGCTCGAGATTAACGTTCCGAAGTCTCGCGAACTGAAGCTCAAGGCGCCGAATAGAAAACCTGAAATTCAGGAAATTGGAGATCGCCGCATTTACTCATGGGTTGAGAAGAATGCCGAGCCGGAGAGCGATCAGACAAATAACGATCAGACAAATAGTGATCAGGCAAACGAAGACGAGGTCGAGAGTCATCCCGACATTCAAATAACGACCTTCACAGACTGGAAGCAGGTGGCGCAATGGTATGCCAAGCTGCAAGGCGAGCGCATGCTGGTCGACGACAGCGTCCGCAGAAAAGCTGCTGAGCTCACAAAGGGCGCGGACTCTCCCACGGAAAAAGCGCAGCGCCTCTACGATTTCGTGGCGAGAAATATTCGTTACGTGAGTATTTCCCTCGGCGTCGGACGCTATCAACCGCATCCCGCGTCTGAAGTTATGCAAAACGGTTACGGCGATTGCAAAGATAAGCACACGCTATTCGCCGCGCTGTTAAAGGTCGAAGGAATTCAAAGCTACCCGGTATTGATCGACAGTTCGCGCAAGCTCGATCCTGACGTTCCGTCGCCGGCCCAGTTCGATCACGTGATCACCGCCGTGCGTCTGGGAGCAGGACTGACGTGGTTAGACACGACGCCCGAAGTCACCCCTTTCGGACTGATTCTCTATCAGCTCCGAAATAAGCAAGCCGTGCTTGCATCCGACGACAGCGATGGCGGATTGCAGCGAACGCCTGCTGATTCGCCGGTCAAGACTTTTCTCCACTTCAATCTTGACGGAAAGTTCAGCGAATATGGCGCGCTCGATGCCACCGTCGATGTCACCGCGCAAGGCGATCGCGACTGGCCGATACGAAGAAATTTTCGGCAAGTCTCATCTTCCCAGTGGAAGGATTACGTAAAAGCCCTCTCGCAAAGCTGGGGCGTGCCCGGCGACGTGGATGCAATTCATCTCGATTCCATCGAAGACACCAGCAAGCCCTTTCATCTCACTTATCATCTGCACCAGGATCGCTATTTCGTGGTTCCGTCGACGGGCGTGAGTTTCCGTCCGATTCCGCCGCTTGGAATGCCCGCAGCACGGACCGACTCTCCAGGCACGGGCGGCACAAATTCTTCCCTCGATATTGGGCCCGCGGGTGAAACGGAATATCGCGTCCATTTGCAATTCCCATCCAATTACACCGTGCGCACGCCGATCGTGGTAAAGATGACGCGCGATTATGGGGAGTATTCATCAACCTATTCTCTGAGTAAGGGAGTAATGGACGGCGAACGAAAATTGATTGTGAAGGTGAATGAACTGGCAGCATCGCGGCGCGCCGACTACGAATCATTTAGCAACGCCGCGCATAGCGATGAAGATCAGCTGCTGACATGCACTATTGTCAGGCCTACGGGCGCCGCAGCAGACGTGGCGAATGCGAAGATGCAAGGCACTCCGGGGGAACTGCAGAAGGCCGGCATGAAGGCGCTGCAGAGTAGGGATTATCAGACTGCGATTGAACTATTGAAACGTGCGGTTGACGCCGATGCGGAGCCGGCTCCCAGTCTGAAAGACGGCTGGTTCGACCTTGGAGAAGCCTTTGCCGGAGTTGGCAATCAGGCTCAAGCGATCGCGGCGTTTCGCCAGCAAATCAAGTTCGACCCAAATCATAAGCGCGCGAATGGCGAGCTGGCGATTGAGTTGCAGCAAGCCGGCAACAATGACGAAGCGATCGCTGCGTATCGAAAGCAACTCGACGCAACTCCATACGAAAAAGCGCCGCACAAGAATCTCGGCATGTTGCTGGCGCAATTGCACCGCGATGCCGATGCACGCGCCGAACTGGAAGCGGCCGCCGCCATCCCTCCGGGCGACCCGGAAACGAAGCTGGTTCTGGCGCAGGTCTACGCGCGGCTGGGAGAGAATTCAAAAGCCCAGCCACTGATGCAAGAACTCACGGGCAGCGCGAGCGTCGATGCTACCCAG
>PLBX01000591.1:0-12522 GCA_003135495.1 Acidobacteriaceae bacterium
ATTCATCTGCAGCGATTGCCAATGATCGCCGTCATCCCACGAGACGTAAACGGTGCGTTCGGTTCCGGCAAAAAGAAGGCCCTTGCGTTCTGAATCTTCGCGCACCGTGTTCACCGGCTCATCGTCACGCAGTCCATTAATTATCTTCTGCCACGACTTGCCGCCATCATGCGTGCGATAGATGTAAGGGTGCAGGTCGTCGAGCCGGAAGCGGTTCACCGCCGCGTATGCGCTGGGGGTGTCGAAATGCGAGGCGTCGATCTGGGCCAGCTTGCTCCAGGGCGTAAGTTCAGGGGGCGTCACGTTCTGCCAATTTTTGCCGCCATCGCGAGTCACTTGGATCACTCCATCGTCGGTTCCGGCCCAGATCAGGTTCGCATCTTTCGGAGATGGGGCAACGGAATAGATCACACCGCGATGCTTTCCCTTCGCCGGATCGTCCTCAATAAACGGCCCCAGAGTCGCCGGAATTCCAGGATCTTCACGCGTGAGATCAGGACTAACGATCTGCCAACTGTTGCCACCGTCGCGCGTGGAGAATAGAACATTCGATCCGAGATACAGCACATGCGGATCGGCAGTCGAGAAAATTAACGGCGCGGTGCGATTGAATCGGAACTGCCCGGTACGCAGCACCACCGGAGAAACGTCGCGCGTCTGCCCAGTGTTACGGTCAAAGACAGTTCCTTTGCCGCCATAAATCAGATTGGGGTGCAGCGGATCAGGCGCAACATATCCATATTCTTCGACGCCGATCGTAGTCCAATCGCGAAAAGTAATTTCGCCGAAGTCGCTGCGACTCGCGGTGCCGATCGAACCACTCTCCTGCTGCGCGCCATAGACCCAGTAAGGAAACTGATTGTCGGTGATGACATGATAAAACTGAGCCGTCGGCTGGTTGTACCAGGAACTCCAAGTCTGCCCGCCGTTCACACTGATAGTTGCGCCCTGATCAACAGCAATCGCGATGATGTCTGTGTTTTCAGGATTGATCCAGATGGTGTGGTAGTCATCGCCTCCAGGAGCGCCTTTGATGGCGTTGAAATTCTTCCCCGCATCGATAGAGCGGTAGGTCGAAGTGTTCGCAACGTAAATCTCATCTTTATTTTTCGGATCGACGCGGACGCAGCCAAAGTCGTCACCGCGTCCCCAGATGCGCTCTTCATCGTTGACTAGCTGCCAGCTTTCACCGGCATCGTCGGAACGATAGATGCCGCTTCCCTTCTTCGCATTGACCCACGCGTATATGCGATCCGGATCGCTGAGAGAGATTGCAGGCCCAATGCGACTTATGCCTTCGGCGGCACCGGGCAATCCTTTGGTGAGTTGCTGCCAATTATTACCGCCGTCGGTCGATTTGTAGAGACCGCTTCCAGGGCCGCTGTAGCCGCCTCCGATAGTCCACGGAGGACGGCGAGAGGCCCACATGCTGGCGAAAATCACTTGCGAGTTGCGAGGATCGAATAATAGATCCATGCCTCCGACGTTTTCGTCCTTGTAGAGAACTTTTTGAAAAGTCTGACCACCATCGAGCGAGCGGAAAATTCCGCGTTCGGGATTCGGCCCGTAAGGATGTCCTTGCACGGCGACAAAGAGGCGATTGGCATCTTTGGGATCAACGATGATAGAAGCAATCTGCTGGGCGTCGCGCAGTCCAAGACGCTGCCAGGTGCGGCCGGCATCGGTCGTTTTATACATGCCATTGCCGATGGAAAGATCAGGACGGCGCAGGCCTTCGCCACTGCCAGCGTAAATTATTTCGGGATTCGAGGGCGCGATGGCGAGGGCTCCAATGGAACCTGAACGTTGGTCGTTACTCTGTTGGGTGCTATGTTGGTCGTCACTACGCTGATCATCGCTGGATGGATCAAAGATGGGATTCCACGTGCGACCGAAGTCTGTCGACTTCCAAACACCGCCATTGTTTGGCGCCATGTAGAAAATATTCTGTTGCCCCGGAATGCCGGAGATCGCGACCGTACGCCCGCCACGAAACGGCCCAATCATGCGCCAGTGAAGTTCCTGGTACATGGAGGAGTCATATTGCTGGGCGAAGAGCGGGAGGCAAGAAAAAAAGCAAAGTGAAGCTACGAAAATAGCGGCAAGTCGCTGGTTCACGGTTGATCCTCGAAGAAAAGCAAGGATAAACCAGGACAGCAGGCTTTGACAGCTTCTCAATGATCGAGAAGCTTTTCAGCTTCGCGAGAGCAGCTCAACTTCGCGCGAGCAGCTTTTCGATTCGAATCGGCAACTCGCGGACGCGGACTCCAGTGGCATGAAAGGTCGCCGATGCCAACGCTGACGCGCAACCCGTCAGTCCAATCTCGCCGATGCCCCGAGCGCCATATTCGTTCATGATCGTGTCGGGATAATCGAGGAAGATCACATCGATATCCGGAACATCGGCATTCACCGCCACCAGATAGTCAGCAAAATTGTTGTTGATGGGATGCCCGTTGCGATGGTCATACACAGTTTCTTCCAGACATTCAGCTTCATCAGGTCGATCAACGTTGTGCCGCCCGCCACAAACTTTGCATGCGGAACGGAGGCAGCGCTCAGCGCTCGCCCAACGTCATCGACCTTGTCATATTGAAATGCCTGCATAACTCAACTCCTCACAATTGCATTTGAAACAGCGGCGGGTTTCTGTTGTTAAGCCCGCTTGCGCTTCCTGCACGGCGGCAACAATATTCGCATGAGCACCGCATCGGCAGATGTTGCCGCTCATGCACTCGCGCACGTCGTCGTCTTTCTCTCCGCACGACTCCTTCAACAATGCGACTGCCGACATAATCTGCCCGGATGTGCAGTAGCCACACTGAAAGCCGTCATGCTCCAGGAAGGCAGCCTGCAGCGGATGGAGTTCGCCATTCTTCGCCAAGCCTTCGACCGTCGTGATCTGATCGCGCTGGTGCATGATGGCAAACGTCAGGCACGAATTAATTCGCTGGCCGTTGACGTGGACCGTGCAGGCGCCACATTGGCCGTGGTCGCATCCTTTTTTCGTTCCGAATAAATTCAGATTTTCACGAAGCGCGTCGAGAAGGGTTACGCGGGGCTCCAGTCGCAGACGGTGCTCATGTCCATTCACATTCAGCACCATATCGACAGGCGATCCGTTGGCAACCAATGGCGGGACCACGGGAGAAGTCTCCATCTGCGCCGCCGACATTGCGTGCAGCAAAGGAACGGTAGTCGCCGCTAGTCCGGTAGCACTCAACTGGGTCAGGAATGAACGACGAGTAAATCCCGACTTCGACTTAGGATCAAGTGAATCGCTATCGCAGGATTTGGGATCGGGCAGCGAAGATGATGGATCTGGCCTTTTGTTGCTCATGGTTCTCCATCCTAGGGCCGCAAACAAAACGGCTGCCATTTTGGCGGCTTGATTGTTAGGGTCTCCGACATCGGTGGAATTTGATTCTTTGAGGTGGGGAGGCGTTTTCTGGAAACCGCTGACATTTTTTGCAAGGCGCATGCAGCAGCGAATCTTCTTAACGGATCGCCTTCAATTCAGAGCGCGGCCATTCGCCGTTGAACGAAGAAAAAATACATGGCGAGGATAACCAACAGCAATCCGTTAAAGCAGAGCACTACGGGCGCGGTAAAGACCGGGACGAGCCATCCCGTCAAAAGATTTCCCATGGGCATGCCGCCGCGGAACGCGAAATTGTAAACGCTCATCACACGGCCGCGCATTTCGTTGGTCGTGATCAACTGGACCAGCGAATTGACGGTGGCAAAAACCGCCATCATCGAAGCCCCCACCAGCACTAAAAATGTTTCACTGAGCGGCAGCGACGTCGAAAGCGCGAAGCCAGTTATTCCCGCGCCCAGCAAGGCAAGCGCTCCGAGAGCGACAAAGCCTTTCCTTCTCATATTGCCCGCGGTGGCAATCATCAGAGAGCCGAAGATCGACCCGAGCCCCATTAGCGCGAGCAGGTTGCCATACGTCTCCGGACCGCGATGGAAGATGTCTTTCACGAAAACTGGAATATAAGTTCGCATCGGCATGCTCAAAGCGGTCATGCAGAAAGCGAGAATGATCAGCGCTTCCATGGAATTCTGCTTGCGCGCAAATTGAATTCCTTGCTTCAGGCTAGCGAACATCGTCTGCGTGGTTTTCAGCGGCAAAAAGCGGGCAGTGATGAGCGAAAGAGAAATAATAGGTGCAAGAAAAGAGAGCGCGTTCAGGCCGAAGCACCACTTTTCGCCAAGTCGCGCCAGCGTCTGCCCCGCGAGCGCCGGACCCACCATCACCGCCACATTGAACTGGATCGAATTCAGCGCAATGGCATTCGGCATGTCGTCCTTTTCGACTAGCGTCGGAATCAGCGCCTGGTATGCCGGCCCGCCAAAGGCCTGAGCGAATCCGGAAATAAATGAAAGACAGAGAATGTGCCATACGTGCACGCGGCCCGTCGCTACGAGAATCGTCAGCAGCGCCGCTGTCGCCATCTGTACATATTGGGAGCCAAGAAGAATCTTCCGGCGTTCCATCCGGTCGGCCACTACACCGCCGATCAAAGAAAAAAGAAAAATCGGAAGACCGCCAAGGAATTGATCGAGCGCCAGCAGGAATGCCGAATGGCTGAGCCGGTAAATCAGCCACCCCTGCGCCACGATCTGCATCCAGGTGCCAATGCTGGATGTGCAGGCGCCGATCCACATCAGGCGAAAATCGCGATATTGAAATGCTTTAAAAACCCGGCGGATCATCGTAAATTTTCAAGGTTCACAGAAGCCTAACATGCGGCTCATTTGTTCGACGAAGCCGCCCGAGATATGTTGGCTGATGTTATATTTCTTCGCTGCACATGAATTGGCGGCGCGCAGCCGTCCCAAAGAGGCGCACATCTTGCAATAATCGAGATCATGGTGAGTACAAGGATGATGAGAAGAGTGAAAATGGCGCAAAGAATCTTCGAGAATATGGGAGCGATCATTGTTCTTGTTTTTCTGCTGACGTTTCTGCTAACGACGGCCACGCTGGCTCCTGCTCAAACTGCCGCTAACGCGAGCCTGGCGCCGCACGAGGGCGACTTCGTTATTCACAATTTTCATTTTCAATCGGGCGAGACTCTCAGCGATGTAAAGATGCACTACACCACCTTCGGCACTCCGCTGAAAGATTCCAGCGGGCGCACAACGAACGCTGTTCTCATCCTGCACGGCACTAGCGGAAGCGGTCGCCAATTCCTGCGTCCGATATTTGCCGACGTGCTCTTTAAGCCAGGGCAGTTGCTTGATGCGAGCAAGTACTTCCTCATCATTCCGGACAATATTGGCCACGGAAAATCGAGCAAGCCTAGCGATGGCATGCACGCGCGCTTTCCGCAATATGATTATGCGGACATGGTCGCGCTGCAGCATGAACTGGTCGAAAAGGGACTGGGCGTGAACCATCTGCGGCTGGTCCTGGGCGCGTCGATGGGCTGCATGCACTCTTTTATGTGGGGTGAAGTCTATCCCAATGAGATGGATGCCCTCATGCCCATCGCATGTTTGCCGGTTGAGATCGCGGGGCGCAACCGAATCTGGCGCAAGATGGTGATTGACGGAATCCGCAACGATCCGCTATGGAAAAATGGTGAGTATACGAGCGAGCCGCCTCTCGCGCTGCAAATCTCCGCCGATTTTCTGCTGCTCATTGGCAATTCTCCGCTGCACATGCAGCAAGACTTGCCGACGCGCGACGCCGCCGATCACTATTTGGATGAAACCATTAAACGCAGTACAGCCGACATGGACGCCACGGACTTTCTTTACGCGGTCAGCGCATCCCGCGACTACGATCCGTCTGCGAAACTCGCATCAATCAAAGCACCGGTGATGTTCGTTAATTCCGCTGATGATTTGATCAATCCACCAGAGTTGGGCATCGCGGAGCGCGAAATCAAGAAAGTGAAGAATGGCAAATTCAGACTGCTACCTATCTCGGACCAGACGCACGGGCATGGTACACATACGTGGGCGGCGGCCTGGCAGCAATATCTAAGAGAATTGCTGGAGCAATCGGCAATGCCGATGAAGTGATGGCAAGTGCGGTGGCTCGGCTCTGCTGCGTGCAGCGATCAAACAAATGCGTCGTCCTATCTCATAGATCGTCTAACGTCCCCACGAGACGGGAGAAAAAGGAAAACATGAAACTGGTACGTTATGGATTGCCTCAAGAGGAGAAGCCTGGAATCGTCGATTCCGAAGGCCGTATTCGCGATCTTTCAAACGCTGTTCAGGACATTACGGGGAAAACTATATCGCCGACTTCTTTAGCATCCTTGAAAGATATTGACGTTGCGAAACTGCCGCTAGTGACGGGCCAAAAACAGGATCAACTCCGCGTTGCCCCCTGTGTCGGAGGCATCGGCAAATTCGTCTGCATCGGATTGAACTATTCCGATCACGCCAAAGAAGCTGGCATGCAGGTGCCGAGCGAGCCCGTCATCTTCATGAAAGCTATCTCCTGCATTTGCGGCGCGAACGACGATGTTGTAATTCCACGCGGCGCAACCAAGATGGATTGGGAAGTTGAGTTAGGCATCGTTATCGGCGCGCCTGCAAAATATGTTAGCGAGGCGGATGCGATGTTCTACGTCGCCGGCTACTGCGTGGTCAATGACGTCTCGGAACGCGCCTTTCAACTCGAACACAGCGGCCAGTGGGTGAAGGGAAAAAGCGCCGACACGTTCGGTCCGATCGGTCCATGGCTCGTGACCGCCGACGAAATCCCTGACCCGCAAAATTTGAGCATATGGCTAGAGGTCGATGGAGAACGCCGTCAGAACGGAAACACCCGCACCATGATCTTCGGCGTTCGCGAAATCGTCAGCTATGTGAGCCGCTTCATGAGCCTGCAACCCGGCGACATCATCGCGACTGGAACCCCGCCCGGAGTCGGCTTGGGACGTAAACCGCCGCTTTTTTTGAAAGCTGGAAACCGGATGCGGCTCGGCATCGATGGCTTGGGCGAACAAAACCAACTGGTCGTTGCGGAGAGCGCATGAGACAGAACCGCGTGAGTTGCGGATAGCACTTGGATCGACGACGTTCTTGTTGCGGCAAATCTGGACTAGGATATTCCCATGAGCGGCCGCCGCAGCGCCGAATCGATTCTGGACGTGGAAGAACGCTTTGAAGGCTTCGAAAACCTGATGCCCTTCAAGGTGCATAACATTCTTCTTGTCTCCAGCCTCTACGACTCCTTCATTCTGCGCGAAGATGGACGGCTCAACGAGTTACTTATCGACCAATCTCTCGACTTAAGCCTGCAGCAGATTCCAGGAATCACTCATGTTTCTTCCTGCGCGGAAGCCACGATCATGGCTCGCTCGCGGCACTTTAATCTCATCGTCACGAATCTTGCAGTTGGTGACATGAACGCCGCTCAGTTAGCTCGCGAGATAAAAGAAGCGGGACTCGATGTTCCCGTCGTCGTTCTGGGATATGACTACCGCGAGATCAAGAACTTTGTTGCGCGCAATCCGCTTACAGATATTGAGCGCGTTTTTCTCTGGCAAGGCAATGCGCGAATCCTTATCGCCATCGTCAAATACGTCGAAGACAAACGCAACGTGCTGCACGACACGCGCTCCATGGGAGTGCCGGTCCTCCTGGTCGTTGAGGACAACATTCGCTATTACTCATCGTTCCTTCCCGTGATGTATACAGAGTTGATCAAGCAGTCGCGGCGCGTCATCCAAGAGGGCGTGAACGTAGCCCATAAGCTGGTGCGCATGCAGGCGCGGCCGAGAATTTTACTGAGCACAAACTTCGAAGAAGCCGCCAGCCTCGTTCAGGAATATCGCGACTATCTGTTCGGAGTCGTCTCCGATGTTGAATTTCCAATGGAGGGCAAACTGAGCGCGGAAGCCGGATTTGAACTGGCCCGCATGGTAAAGAGCCTCGTGCCGGACGTGCCTGTTGTGCTGCAAACCGGCCGCCCCGAATTTCGTCCGCGCGCGCATGCCGCGGGTTATTCGTTCTTGCGTAAACGTTCGCCCACGCTTCTAAAAGACCTGCGCCAGATTTTGACCGAGCAATTCGGATTCGGGGACTTTGTTTTTCGTTTACCCGATGAGAGCGAAGTGGGACGGGCGCAAGACTTGAACGAATTGGAGGAACAATTACAAAAGGTTCCGGCGGAAAGTATCGTCTTCCACGCGCAGAGCAATCATTTCTCACACTGGCTCGTGGCTCGCACCGAGTTTGCCTTAGCGGCCAAGTTGCGTCCCAGAAGGGTTTCCGATTTCGCCAGTCCTGAACATTTGCGACGCGATCTGATCGAATCGATCAATGAGTATCGCCACGAGCAGAGCGAAGTATTAATTGGAGACTTCAGGGCCGAGACATTCAAGCCTTCCGAATCAAGTTTCTTGCGCATCGGATCAGGATCACTCGGCGGCAAGGCCCGCGGACTGGCATTCGTTCGCCATCTCTTGCGCAAAAGCCGCATCAACAAGCGCTTCCCGGGCGTTCGCATCTCAGTTCCGCCGGCGGTTGTTCTGGCGACCGATGTATTCGATCAGTTCATTGCCGAAAATAATCTCCTCGATTTCGCTTTGCATTGCGAAGACGACAAGGAAATTCAACAGAAGTTTCTGGCTGCGCCCTTATCGCACACTCTCACGGGAGATCTGAAATCATTTCTGATCGAAGTTAACCACCCGCTCGCCATACGCTCATCGAGTCTGCTGGAGGATTCTCAATACCAGCCTTTCACCGGCGTCTATGAGACTTTCATGCTGGGCAATCAGCAAACAAATTTAGACGAGCGGCTGAGCGCCCTGAGCCAAGCCATTCGGCGCGTGTATGCCTCTACCTTCAGCCGCCATGCTAAGGCCTATGTTCGCGCAACTCCCTACCGTCTGGAAGAAGAAAAGATGGCGGTCATTCTGCAGCAGGTTGTCGGCACGGCGCACTGCGGGCGCTTCTATCCTGATTTCTCCGGCGTCATTCGTTCCCGCAATTTTTATCCCGTACCTCCTATGACTTTCGAGGATGGCATCGCAGCGGTGGCGCTCGGTCTCGGCCGTTCCGTCGTGGACGGCGGAAAGTGTTTGACCTTCTGCCCACGATATCCCCAGAACCTGATCCAGTTTTCATCGGTCGAAGATATTTTGACTAACTCGCAGTCGGAATTCTGGGCGCTTGAGTTAAATGGCGCTTCACAAAAACTCCTTGACGACCGCAAAGACGGCGCAGGTCCTTTTCATTGGCACGAAAGTCGTTTCGGCTTGGACACAGCCGAAAGCGATGGCACGCTGCAAGCCGTGGCTTCCACTTACTCGCGAGATAATCACGCCATCTATGATGGGGTAAGTCGTCCGGGAGCCCGCATCGTGACTTTCGCTCCGATGCTCAAGCATGGCACTTTCCCTCTGGCCGAAATCCTCGATGATCTGGTTCGGGCGGGCGAGCAGGGTCTTGGCAATCCCGTGGAAATTGAATTCGCCGTCAGATTGCCGCACTCCGCTGGGCAGGCTGCTGAGTTTGGATTTCTCCAGATCCGTCCCCTCACTTTGGCACGTCAGACGGAGGAATTAGTCCTCGACGATGTGCAGTCCGAACGGTTGATTTGCATGAGCAACCGTGTGCTGGGCAATGGCCGCATTGAAAATCTTCACGACCTCGTGGTAGTAGATTCGCAGCGCTTCGAACGCAGCCGAAGTCAGGAGGTCGCCGCGGAAGTCGCACGCTTCAATCGACGGCTCAACGACGAGAACCGTCCTTATCTTCTCATCGGTGTCGGACGCTGGGGGTCGACGGAGCCTTGGCTCGGCATTCCAGTCGAGTGGGATGAAATATCAGGCGCACGTGTGATTGTGGAAGCCGGCTTCCGCGACTTTCGCGTCACGCCATCGCAGGGCAGCCANNTCACCGTAAACCCAGATGCGGGCGAAGGCTTAGTCGATTGGCAATGGTTAGCAGATCAGCAAGCGGTCGAAGAGCAAGGCTGCGTCCGCCACTTGCACTTCACGAACCCAATTCGCGTCGTGATGAACAGCCGTAGCAGCCAGGGGGTAATCTTCAAGCCCGAAGCATGAAGTGCCAAAAGTGTGGGGCCGGGCGCCCTCGTCCGTCCGGCAATCAGAAGGCCGGGCAAGGACGTCCGGCTCTCCACAAAGCTATCGCACCACCAACTTCGTAAACGGAAATACATATGCTTGCAGCGTCACCATAATCCCAACCAATGCTGCCAGCGCAATGCTATGGAAGAACACAAAGCGCAGTATGTCTCCTTCATGCCCGTACCACTCAGTTGCTGTGCTGGCGACGACGATACTTTGGGCGTCAATCATTTTGCCCATCACTCCGCCACAACTATTAGCCGACGCCATCAACGTGGATGACACTCCAACCTGCTCGGCAGAAATTCGTTGCAGGCTTCCAAACAATACGTTCGATGAAGTATCAGACCCAGTTAGGGCCACGCCCAGCCAGCCAAGCAAAGTTCCAAAGAATGGATAGAGCACGCCCGTCCGGGCAAAGGCCAAGCCCATAGTCGCATCCAGGCCTGAGTAGCGCGTCATGTAACCAATAGAAAGCATGGCCGCGATTGTGACCAGGGAGAAGCGCACACGGACGAGCGTCTTCCAATATATGTGCGCCATCTTCCATGGCGTGAAACCCATGATCAGTCCCGAAATCACCGCCGCCACAAGAATGCCGGAACCAGTAGCGGTCAACCAGTTGAAGGAGTAAACGGCAGCCTCACCTGTAGGCTTGCGAACGACGGGCGGCACACGCTGTATCATCTGGTGCAATCCAACCACCGGAAACTTGGGCGCCGAAATTTTATCGAGTGCAATTTTAACGGTCGGCAATCCCCACATAAAAACCAGAACGCTCAACACCAGCCACGGTACCCACGCTCTTGCAACCGTCGATCGGCTGTGACCATGAGTGCCTCGGGCCTCACGTTGTCCCTCGTGCTCAAATCCCCAAATACGCTTGGGCTGCCACTTCATCAGAAAGAGAATCAACGCAACCATCGAGACAATGGCCGCAACCACATCCACCAGCCAAGGCCCGTGAAAGTTCGACACAAAATATTGCGGAATGGCGAAGAATACTCCCGCGACCAATACAGCCGGCCAAACTTCAAGCATTCCCGCGAAGCCCGCAAATGCCCACACTAGCCAGAACGGCACAAGCACCGAAAAGAATGGCAAAATTCGGCCGGTCTGTGCGCTCAACTGAAGCAGATCCAATCCAGTAACTGCCTGCAGCGCGATTAAAGGCGTTCCTATCGCGCCGAACGCCACCGGCGCCGTATTGGCGATCAGCGATAGCCCTGACGCTTCCAGTGGTTTAAATCCCAAACCGATAAGCACCGCGGCAGTCACTGCGACCGGCGTCCCGAATCCAGCCGCGCCTTCAAAGAAAGCTCCAAAGCTGAAAGCGATCAGCAATAGTTGCAGGCGCCGGTCCTGTGTAATGCCCGTCAGGCTCTCCTGCAGCACTTTGAATAGTCCCGCCTCGCAAGTTAGCTGGTACATGAAGATAACGTTGAGAATGATCCAACCGATCGGCAGCAGCCCATATCCCGCCCCTAACACAGCAGTCTTGGCTGCCAGAGTCACGGGCATACCAAAAATCCAGATCGCACACAGTAATGAAGTGGCAAGACCCAGCAGCGCGGAAAAATGCGCTTTCATGTGCAACAGCGCCAGCGTTCCGAGCAGCACTACAACCGGCAGCGCGGCCAGCAAGGCTGAGAGCCACCAGCGTCCTGTCGGGTCGTAGCTTTGGGGCCAGGGATGGGCAAGGGGAGGAAGCTTCAGAATTAAGACAGAGGCGATGATCGCGGCTATCAGCGCCGTGACCCATCCTATGGGATTGGCCGTTTCGACAGCAGGTTTAGATACCTTCGCAGTCGCAGGGGTCACGCGTTCCTCCTCGATCCTTCAGATGTTTCGGATTTGGTGACGCATTGTAGTCCTCTTCGCCCGCGTAGACTAGCTGTGTGTACCTGTGGAAAAGAAGGAAAGGAAAAGGATAGCTCCAGAGGCAATGTTTCAAGCTCGAATACTTCACCACCGACAGATGGGCAAACCCGCTGTTTAAGCGCTTCCCGCGCAAAAACTGCATTTTTCATTGCGCTCCTGCTGAAAAGTTTGCCGGACAGACACCCTAGCGAACCGAGCCGTTAGGATGACGAATTCTCTTATCATCCTGTCCTACAAGCTGCGATGCACCTCACCCATATGCGTGATGGCGATCACATAAAAGCCCGGGCGCCACGAGGCTCGTGTGGGGACGGGCGGCCCCTCGCCCGTCCAGACAATGCTCGTGTAGGGACGGGCGTCTCGCCCGTCCAGGCGGAGCAGAGCTCCGCAGGCCTTTGGTGGCGGGTCGAGCAAGTGGAAGAGCAATTCAACCGATTGCTCCAGCGATGACAGCCGATGGAAGTCCGGCCAACCATTGCTGCGAGGTGCCCCAGGTGGCTGGCCCACCCTTGCGCTGTTGGCAAAGGTGGGAACTCATGCCGCCCGCATCGCGACCTTGATCTCGGCTTGC
>PLBX01000591.1:12536-12742 GCA_003135495.1 Acidobacteriaceae bacterium
CCATCCGCACACACCTTAACCGCCTTCCAGCGCCGGTACAAACTCTTCCTTCGCGCACAAAACTGACCGCCGTTGACAGGCCAACGTTGCGCCCTTACACTTCGCTCATGGAAGTACATCTCACGCCTGAGCAGCAGCACCAGCTCGCGGAACTGGCTACCCCACGAGGTCGCGACCCGGATACGCTTGCGCAGGAGGCAATCAGC
>PLBX01000347.1 GCA_003135495.1 Acidobacteriaceae bacterium
GCCCGACTGGGATTGGACTATCGTAGTCCAATACGAGGTTGGGATGCCCTCCCGGACGACTCAGCCACTGGTCGATGCGATCGCGGGAATGTGCAATGGCTTCGCCTACCGCGTGTTCCGCAGTGCNNGCGATCGGTGAACGTTGACGCGCCGGTAATGCGATGTTCCCGCTCCAGCCGCTGGCGCAGTTCGCCGTCAGTTTGTCCCACATGTTTGCGCAAAATGTGCCCACCCGCAGCTTCGTCCCGGCTCAGGTCGCGCACCGCGCCATCTCTGGCATGACCGTCGTTCGTATGACCGTCGCTTCGTATTCCGGCGGGAGGCGATGCCACTCCCGTATCATTCGTGGAAGCAGGAGGCTGGCAGGAGATCAGCGCAGTTAAACCCAAGGCGAAAGCGAGCCACAACGTAAGAAAGTGANNCATTGATTCCAGCATAGTCGAGCGGCCACAATGACGCTTCTCGAGTTTTGGATTTTGGCCATCAAATCTTTTACTGGATGTGTATTAAGAGCGCCCTGTTAAGAGGGCGGTGTTAAGACGGCGTGGTTAAGAGTATGCGGTCAACTTTGCTGGACACGCTCGACGATTTTGAGCGCTTGGGCGCACGCCCCGCCTATGTGTTTCCGCGAGGCTATCGGCTGGAGCGCTGGAGCTACCGTCGCGTGGCAGAAGTTGCGCACCAGTTCGCGCGCGAACTGCAGACTCGCAAAATCAACAAGGGCGATGCTGTGCTGCTGTGGACTTCCAATTGTGCCGAGTGGGTAGCGGCATTTCTCGGATGCGCCCTTTCCGGAGTTATCGCCGTCCCCCTCGACGATGCTTCCAGCCTCGATTTTGCGCGTCGTATCAGCGCTCAGGTATCGCTGCATCTGGTATTGTGTCCGCGCGAACGTGCTGCGATCTTTGAAACTCCGAACGACGGCAACTCGAACAGCGTGCCGACAATCGATCCTGTCGATCTCGCATCCATAGTTTCTAGACATTCAGGCGCGCGTTTTCGCCCAGCCCAAGTCCAACCCTCCGATCCGCTCGAAATAGTCTTTACTTCCGGCACCACCGCCGAGCCCAAGGGAGTCGTGATCACGCACGCCAACGTTGTCGGAAATATTCTCCCCATCGAAAATGAAATGAAGAAATACCTGAAATACGAGCGGCTGGTCCATCCCATCCGATTTCTTAACCTGCTGCCGCTCAGCCACGTGTTCGGCCAATTCCTGGGAATCTTCCTGCCTCCGTTACTCGGAGGCGTCGTCGTCTTTGAAAACACTTTCAGCCCAACTGAAGTCATAGCCACGATCCATCGCGAGCGCGTCTCGGTATTGGTGGCCGTCCCCAGGATGATCCAATCACTTAAGCAGAAGGTCGAACGCGACATGGATGACACCGGTCGCAGTCAGGATTTTTCGGCCCGTTACGCTGCAGCCGCAAGCCAGCATTTCCTGCGCCGATGGTGGACCTTTCGCACGGTGCACCGTCAGTTCGGATGGAAGTTCTGGGCCATGATCAGCGGAGGAGCCGCTCTCGATCGCGAAACTGAAGAGTTCTGGCATCGGCTCGGATACGCCGTCATCCAGGGATACGGGCTAACTGAAACGACTTCGCTGATCAGTTTGAATCATCCCTTCCACACCAGTCGCGGCTCAATCGGCAAAGTTTTGCCCGGGCGGGAGATCAAGCTGGCTGAGGACGGCGAGATCCTGGTGCGCGGAAGCGGCGTTGCCAGCGGCTACTGGAATGGTCGCGAACTGCAACCTGTGAAAAGAGCCGAAGATGAAGGCTGGTATCGCACGGGAGATCTGGGAGCGCTCGATAACGAAAACAATCTTTTTTTTAAAGGGCGAAAAAAAGAAGTCATCGTTACGCCCGCAGGCATGAACGTTTATCCCGAAGATCTGGAAGCGGCGCTGCGACAGCAGAAAGAAATTCGGGATTGTGTGGTGGTAGGACTCGATCGCGGCGGAAATTCTGAGCCTTGCGCCGTCGTAATTCTCAACAATCTTGTCTCTGAAGAAATGCCCGCTGATGCCGGAGCCGCCGTGCAGCGCACGAATAAAACCCTGGCGGAATATCAGCGCATGCGCAACTGGTTCGTATGGCCCGATCAGGATTTCCCACGCAGCGCTACACAGAAGCCCCGCCTCAATCTCATACGCGATGCAGTAGAGTCCGGGCTGCGAGGAACTGTCCCTGCGGAACTCGAAAGCCCGCTATCCGAGCTGCTATCTCGCATTACCGGCCGGCCAACGCCGAAATTGACGCCAGAATCAGATCTGGAAATTGGACTTGGATTGAGTTCACTGGAACGCGTTGAACTGCTAAGCGCACTTGAAGATCGATATCAGATCGATATCAGTGAAACTAACTTCACAAAAGCCGCCACGGTGGGAGAATTAGAAAAACTTCTTCAACGCGCCGGCGGGGGCCGCGACCAAAACAATCTTTCCGGCTCGCCGCATGGAGAATTGCCAGCAGGATTTCACTATCCGCGATGGGTCCTGCGCTGGCCTGTGACCTGGCTGCGAGTGACGGCGCAATATTTGCTGATCCGTCCGGCGGTCTTTCTTCTCGGGCGCCCCAGCGTAATCGGCAGCGAGAATTTGCGCGGCCATAGCGGCCCTCTACTAATCGTCTCGAATCATATTTCCGATGTCGATTTTGGCTTAATCCAATATGCTTTACCGTCCCGGCTCGGCCGGAAAGTCGCAACCGCAACTGCCGGTGAAGCGCTGGAAAAGTTGCGCTCGCCCGCCGCCAGCCAGATGTTTCTCGCCCGGAGCTACAATCGCGTGCGGTGGGCGCTCGCCGTTGCATTGCTCAACCTCTTTCCTCTGCCGCGTGAATCCGCTTTTCGCAAGAGCTTCGCTTACGC
>PLBX01000589.1:0-2673 GCA_003135495.1 Acidobacteriaceae bacterium
GCAAGCCGCGTCTCTACAGAAAATTACTGCTACCAGCAAATTCCTTCGTAGCTTTTTGCGCCTTGTGGACGCCTGCTCTTGTCGAGGTGGATGAGATCGATCACGATCTGCTCGGGGCGAAGGTGCTTCGCGAGTTGATCTTTACTCGCGGACTTGTTCCCCAGGATTACGACTTCAGCCGTGCGCAAGGTGGCTTCGAGATCAGCCGAGAGCACCGATCCAATATGCGGAATTACCTCTTCGATGTACTGGCGATTAGACCCGGCGAGGCGGCCGAGCGAGACATCCTCGTCCCAAACTTTAACTTCAAGACCCTCGCCCATCAGGCGCTTGATCAACTGCACCTGCGGACTTTCGCGCAGATCGTCAGTACCAGCTTTAAAGCTTAGACCGAGTTGCGCAATCTTCTTTTTGCCAGTGCTCAGCACCATTTCTACGGCGCGGTCTACATGCTCGGCATTGCTGGGCATGAGTGATTCGAGCAACGGCAGTTTGAGGTCAAGTTCTTTGGCTTTATAGGTAATGGCTCGGAGATCTTTTGGAAGACAGGAGCCGCCGAAGGCGAAGCCCGGGGAAAGATACGCCGGCGAAATATTCAGCTTGGAATCGGAAGTAAAAATTTTGGTGACCTCCTGCGCATCGACTCCGAGATGCTTGCACATGGTTCCCATTTCATTGGCGAAGCCAACTTTGACGGCGTGATAGCAGTTGGAAAAGTACTTCACCATTTCGGCGACCGGAATGGTGGTCTCGTAAAGCGTGCCGGGAGTTTGCTTGTAGAGTTCGCGCAGCGGCGCCAGGTGGTTGGTGTCGCTCGCTCCGAGAATGGTGTAAGGAGGGTTGAGGAAGTCAGCTACGGCGCTGCCTTCGCGCATGAATTCTGGGTTGTAACAAACGGTGAAACCCTGACCGCACTTTTTCCCGCTCTCCTTTTCCAGGATGGGAAGAACGATGGTTTCGGTGGTTCCGGCCAGAACGGTGCTCCGCAGAACAAAAACGTGCGGCGTTTTTTTCTGGCGGATGGCAGCGCCGATTTCTTTAGCTACGTGCTCGATGTGGCTAAGGTCGAGCTTGCCACTTTTGAGGCTGGGCGTTCCCACGCATACGAATGAAACCTCAGAACTCAGAACGGCTGCGATGGCATCGGTGGTCGCCTCAAGAAGGCCAGCACGATGGGCCTCTGCGACCAACTCGCTCATGCGCGCTTCAATAATTGGGGTCCGACCGGCGCCTAAGGTGTCAACTTTTGCGCGGCTGACATCAACTCCTATGACCTTGTGACCCATGGAAGCGAAGCATGCTGCGGAGACCGAGCCGACATATCCCAAGCCAAAGATGCTAACGGACAAACCCAAGCGAACACTCCCTCACTGGCAATTTATAGCTATCGCACTTGCACTATACCAAGCGTCTTCCCAACTAGAGCAAACCAGCAACCACTAAGGTACATGTTGGTGGTTGTCGACGTCGAAAAACTATTGATTATCAAAGGTTTATCGTAATCGGCATTGGCTTGGGAACGCTCGCGACCGACTGGCGCTCGATGTGAACAACTATTTCCACATTGGTGGAACTGCCAGGGCCAACTTGGCATGTTTTCACGCCGCGGGAAGGAGGCCGCGTATTAGCTCAAAACCGTGCAATTTTTCGCAGGTACCGTTAGTAACCAGCTGTTCGAGCAGGGCTTTTCCGCATGTAAGATAAAGAAACTGTGACCGCTGGATGGCAAAGCAAGCTGGTACGAGTGTCGCGCATGGACTGGCGCGAGGTGCGAGTGCGTGCGGCTCAGGAAATTCACAAGCAGGGCGAAGTCATTCTGCATCGGCTGGGTATCCGGCAAGGGCTAGTTCGGCTGGATGCAAAGGCGAAGAACACGAATGGAGTTTTCTTTTTTACCGCTGCTGAGGCTTCCGACCGAGCAAAGTTATTGCGCCAGCATCTTCCTGACGAAGCAGCGGCGGTTCTTCTCGATGCCGAGGCAATCTGCCGACATCGATTTCGATTGTTGGGATACGAAAATCTTCGTTTCGCAGAAGGTAGCGACGACGGTCTCAAGGATATCGACTGGCACCTGGATCCAGTGCACGGCAAGCGTGCAGCGATGGAACTGTGGTTCAAAATTCCATTCTTAGAGTTTGCCGCTGTAGGCGACCACAAGGTCATTTGGGAGTTGAATCGGCATCAGCACCTGGTGACACTGGCCAAGGCATGGTTGCTGAGCGGGGACGAGAAGTTCACGGGCGAATTGATGGCGCAGTGGCATAGTTGGGTTAAGGCCAATCCGTACCCGCTTGGCATTAATTGGGGAAGTTCGCTGGAAGTGGCGTTCCGCAGTTTGTCTTGGATTTGGATCGATCAACTGCTCGCGGCAGAAGGGACCGCTGGGAGAAGTGAGGCGAGAAGCGAGGCCTTATCGGCGTTTCGCTCGGAGCTTGCTCCAGCGCTGGCATTCCATGGACGCTACATAGAGCGCTATCTGTCGACTTATTTTTCTCCGAACACGCATCTTCTTGGCGAGGCGGTTGCATTGTTCTTCCTTGGGACTTTATATCCGCAAATACCGCACGCAGCGCGGTGGAAGGAAAAGGGATGGAAAGTCATTCTGGATGAGGCGCGGCGACAGGTTCGGCCGGATGGCGTTTACTTTGAGCAATCGCTGTATTACCACGTCTA
>PLBX01000589.1:2743-7362 GCA_003135495.1 Acidobacteriaceae bacterium
ACGGAGCACATGACCGACCCTCTTGCGCTAGGGGCACTGCTCTATTCGAGAGACTCGCAGTCTGCGCAACTCACTGAGGAAGCTATCTGGCTGTTTGGGAAAGACGCAGTCGAAAAACGATCGAGCGAACATTTGGATTTTGAATCGAGTGCTGCCGCGCGCTCGTTGGCATTTCCTGACGGGGGAATTTATGTGCTGGCGGATTCCGAGCCGTATCCACAGGTGATGTCTGTGGATGCCGGGCCGCAAGGGGTGGGCCGTTCAGGGCATGGACATGCGGATGCGCTTAGCGTGCGCCTTACGATGAATGGAAGACGTTGGTTGGTCGACTCCGGCAGCGGAGTGTACATTTCGAAAGACCCGGTGGATCGTGATACTTATCGCGGCACTGGCGCGCACAACACAATGCGTGTGGATGGAGCAGACCAAGCGGTTCCGGGTGAGCCTTTCTCGTGGACACAAATTCCGGCTACGGTTGCAGAAAACTGGATCGCAGGAAAAACCTTTACCTACTTTGTCGGCAGCCACAACGGATATCAGCGGCTCTCAGATCCCGTCGTGCATCGGCGTCACGTGCTCAAAATTTCAGGCGATCTGTGGCTGGTACGGGACATCGCGCTCGGGAATGCGGAACATCAAATAGAAGTGCGGTGGCACTTCGCCCCAGATCTGGAAATACGCCGCGTGATCGCGGGGCATTTTGAGATTTCAAGCACCATGCTCTCGAGTGATGCAAAGCTGAGTTTGATTGTTCCGGAGGGAACGGTATGGCAGTCTGAAACAGAAGTTACCCGCACCGTGCTTTCGCCCACCTATGGCGCACTGCAAGCATCGCCCTTGCTCCGAAGCCGCGCTCGCGTACGACTTCCGGCCGAGTTAGCAACTGTGCTGATACCGCAGCGAGGAGCCAGCCGGCACAATGATCAGGCTTCTGTCCAACCAGAATCAGTGGGCCACGACCACCCTCGTCTGGCAAGCATGGCACAAGCAGCGGTTCAGGTTTATGAGCTTGCTTATGAGGGTGCGAGCTATGGATTCTTTTTTGCGCGCAGCGAGGCAGCCTGGAACTTCGGACCATGGTCATCGGACGCAGCGGTTTTGTATTGCCGGATTGAACAAGAGAAAATAAAACACCTTGTAATGATTGGAGGCACCCAAGTCGCATGGCAAGGGGAGCCGATACTGAGTGCGTCGCGTCCATTCGACTTTTTCGAGTGGCGTGGCGATGACTCTGTAATGAACGCGGTGCCCAAAGAGTTCTCTTTTACTCCTTTATTTGCGGCGTTGACGGGCATGGAAATTGGCGTTGAAACTCGAACGGGCGACGCGCATTCGGCGCAGTCCTCAATGGCGAGCTCGACCCGTGGTTCGTCGAGCTACGCGGAGAAAAGCTAAATGTGCGGGATCGCTGGAATTTTTGAATTTGGACAAGACGCTCGTGCGAGCGCAGGCGCGCTGCGCGAAATGTGCCGCGTTATCACGCATCGCGGGCCGGACGACGACGGATTTTATACGGACGGCTCCGTCGGCATAGGTATGCGGCGGCTCAGCATCGTCGATGTGGCGGGCGGCCACCAGCCCCTCTCGAATGAGGACGGTACGCTATGGATTGTCTTTAATGGTGAGATCTATAACCATCTTGAACTGCGCCAGCAGCTTGTCGCACGGGGACATCGCTACACCACCCACAGCGACACGGAGACGGTAGTTCATCTTTTCGAGGAGTACGGGGCCGATTGTGTGCAGCACCTGCGCGGCATGTTCGCCTTCGCGATCTGGAATCGCAATTCAAAAACGCTGTTCATCGCCCGTGACCGCCTTGGCATCAAGCCCTTGTATTACAAACTGACCCCGGAGCGACTACTGTTTGGGTCGGAGATTAAAGCAGTGCTGGCGCATGGCGGGATTCGTCCGGAATTCAATCGTGCGGCATTGCCGGAATTTTTAGCCTTTGGATATTTGTCAGGGGAAGAAAGTTTTTACGCTGGGATCCGCAAGCTTCTGCCTGGGCACACCATGACGATTGGACCGCACGGACAAGCGGACATCCGTCAATACTGGGATTTGGACACATCGAAGACGCAGGAATCACGGGATGAGGATTATTACGTGCGCAGTTACCGCGAACTGCTCGAAGGCGCCGTCCAAAGCCACTTGATGAGCGACGTTCCGTTAGGTGTCTTTCTTAGTGGAGGTGTGGATTCGAGCGCCGTAGCGGCACTGATGACTAAGCTGCGCGGCGAACCTGTCGAAACTTTTTCCGTCGGCTACACGGAGCACACTTACAGTGAACTGCCCTTTGCCCGTACGGTATCCGATCACATCAAGTCGAAGCATCACGAAGTGCTGATGAGCGAGCAGGAATTTTTTGGCGCTCTCCCACATTTGATTTGGCATGAAGACGAGCCGATTGTGTGGCCTTCCAGCATCTCGCTTTATTTTGTGGCCCGGCTCGCGCGAGAGCAAGTAACCGTGGTATTAACCGGCGAAGGCGCCGATGAAACGCTGGCCGGGTACACGCGCTATGCTTTCACCTTGAAAAATGCGGCGATGGATCGAGCGTATCGTAGTTTCATTCCTGGCTTTCTGCGAAGCATATTGCGCGACAAAGTTGCGTCGTCTTCAGTGCTTGGCGCCACGCTCCGGCGAAAACTGGAACATACTTTTCTTGGCAAAGACGGAGAATCATGGGCTTCCTTCTACTTCGATAATTTCTTTTCCGCTTTTAGCGAACCTGAGCAGAAAGGTCTGCTAACAGATGAGTTCGCACGCGAAGCCGCGCCCAGCACCGCGTACAAGAACGTACTGGGTTTCTGGGAGCGTTCCAGGGGCGAGATGCTGCAACGCCTGCTCTATACCGACATCAAGACATATCTGGTGGAACTGCTGATGAAGCAGGACAACATGAGCATGGCCGCCTCAATCGAAAGCCGGGTTCCCTTCCTCGACCATCTTCTAGTGGAATTTGCCACGAACATTCCGCAGAATCTGCAACTCGGAGGATTCGCGGGAAAGCGCATTCTGAAAAAAGCTGTCGAAGACTTGCTGCCGCACTCCATCCTGTACCGTCAGAAATTGGGCTTCCCCACGCCTTGGAGCCGCTGGCTGGGCGGGCCTCGGCTGGACGTGATCCGCAGTCTGCTTCTCGAACCAAGGAGCACGGAGCGAGAGTTGTTCCAGCGTTCCGCGGTGGAGAGGTTATTCGAGGAACATCGATCGGGTTATCGCGACCATTACGACCGCATCTGGCGCTTGCTGAACCTGGAGTTGTGGCACAGAGTGTGTTTGGAAAAGGAAGAACATGAGCCGGTTTCGGCTACGGCGCATTAACCTTGGGGAACTTATCGCGCCGGAACCAATATCCGCGCCCTCTTTCATTTCACCAGAGGCTAAGGCTCGATACACTTTCAACCACTGTTCCCGCACGACCGGCCAGCAATAGCGCTGCAACTCCTGACGGGCATTTGCAACCAGCCGCTCCGCCAACTCGGAATCCTGCAGAACCCGGATCACATTCAGCGCGAGCGCGGATGCGTCTCCGACCGGCGAAAGCAATCCCGTACGTTCGTGCTCGACCAGGTAATGCATCCCTTCCGGCTCTGTACTGACCACCGGCGTTCCTGCAGCGAATGCCTCTAAAACCGAGATCGGCATATTGTCGATCCGGGAAGCGTTGATGAAAATGTCGGCCTGGTCGTAGAAGCGCCCAATCTCATGGTGCGCGGCAACGCCTTTGAAGTTGACCCCCGTCAGCTTCATATTGCTCACCAGACTGCGAATATCTCTATCCAGCGGGCCACCGCCCACCAGATCGAGCTGCGCATCAGGGAAGGTGCGCTGCACTTCAGCAAACGCCCGCACCACCACATCAACGCAGTAGTAAGGATGAAAGCCTCGCGTGCAGACCAGGTGAGGGCGGAGTGGCCGCCGTGATCGAAACGTGAATTGCTCTACCTCCACGATGTTGGGGATGGCTTGGGCTGACAGGCTGAATTCCCCAAGAACATTGACGAGGTATCCGGAAGGCACCACCAGTTGGTCGGTTTCTTTCAGCACTCGGCGTGCGGTGGAGGAGTGTTGCAGATGGTCCCGGCACTCTCCGCTGTGATAGTTGATCAGCGTTCTCTTGCCTCGTCGACGTGTGATCAGCCACGCCGGAAGTGGCGCCAGCAGAAAAGAAGAGTAAGAAGCCGAGAATATATGGGCAACATCGGTATCCTTCAACTTGTTCCACAGGGACAGCGCATAAACCGGTTCGCGAACAACCGTACGTAAAAATGGCACCCGCTCGACCCAGCGGAGTCCGTAAGGAAACGGTGGATCGACGGGGACAAAACTAGCCTCCACGTCCGGATCATCCTTCCAATTCCGCATGAGCAGATCCGCCTGAACGGACTGACCGCCTACGTAGCGCAAACTGGGGGCGACAAACGCCACACGAAGACGGGAAGGTGGGATGGGGACACGAGCAGAGTTGCGTCGCGCGCCGCTGCGTTGGTGGTGCCCGGCGAGAACATCGGAATAAAGTTCGCAGTATTGCTCACGGATTCGCTCAACGCTGAAATTCTCCAGTGCGAATTGCCGCGCCCGGTGAGACATTTCTCGCCGCAGCTCCTCGT
>PLBX01000466.1 GCA_003135495.1 Acidobacteriaceae bacterium
GTTCAAAGAGCTGGCGGGCGCCCGTCTGATTGGAGCAATTCTCGAAGAGTCACCGGCATCGCCGCACAAAATTAATCCGAAGATCAGCGATGGTCTGGAGCGCGTGATTATGCGGGCGCTGCAAAAAGATCCCAAAGAGCGCTACCAGTCGGCGGGCGATTTGCGCATCGATCTTGCCAACCTGGAGGCGGGGAATGCGACGGGCTTTCCTCGGGCGCTTCGCCGCNNCCTCTGCTCCTCATCCTTCTTCTTATAGGCGGAGTCTGGCGGCAGCGATACAGAAGAGCGCCGGCGGTTCGCGAGGAAAGGATGATGGCGGTGCTGCCGTTTGAATCGGTAGCCAATGATCCGCGAACGAACGCTTTGGGGCTGGGGCTCACCCATACCGTGACGGCAAAGCTTGTGCAGGCGGTCGATGGTGGACATTTGCAACTGGTGTCGACGCGCGACTTGGTCGAGCGCGGCGTGAAGACTTCGGAGCAGGCGCGGCGGGAGTTTGGCATCGATCTGGTGCTCGAAGGCAGCTTGCAACAAGATGGCGATCGCCTGCGCGTAACCTGGAGCCTTATTGATCCGCGCACGCATACTCAAATTGCGGCTAACACCATCACGGGCAGCGCTGACGACGTGTTTGGATTGCAGGACAATATCTTCGACGAGGTGCTGGAGAAATTGTCTCTAGCGATTGATCCCGAGCGGCGACAGGCGTTAGAGAAGCGTCCGGATACAAAGCCTGCCGCCTACGATTTCTATCTGCGGGGCCGGGGTTATCTCGAGGACTACCAGAGCGAGGATAATCTTGAGAAAGCGATTGCGGAGTTTGAACATGCAATCGCTGTGGATAAAAACTATTCGCCCGCGTATGCGGCGATGGGACTGGCATACAACACTGGCTTTCAATGGAAGAATCGGGGAAAAGACTGGCTGGAAAAGGCAGCGACTCAGTGCGACCGCGCACTTGCGATAACCCCGCAACTGGCGGAGGGTCACACATGCCTGGGGAACGTGTATTTCTCCAAGGGGCGCTACGAGGAAGCGGTGCAGCAATTTCAGCGCTCGATCGATCTCGATCACAACAGTGATGAGACGCTGCGTTCGCTGGCGGCAGCCTATCAGAAACTGGGAAAAGCAACGGCGGCGGAAGAGGCGTATCGCAAAGCGATTTCGCTGCGTCCCAACTATTGGGGCGTGTATAGCGCTTTTGGGGCGTTTTACTACAATCAGGCGCGTTATGGCGACGCGGTGGGAATGTTTAAGAAGACGGTTGAGTTGGCCCCGCTTTACTACAACGGATATTCAAATCTGGGGGCGATGTACCTTCTGCTCGGAAAATATTCGGAGGCGGTTGAGACGTTGCGGCACTCCATCTTGTTGCGTCCCTCCGCCGACGCTTACGGAAACCTGGGAACTGCTTATTTTTATATGCGCCGCTATTCGGACTCCGCCGACAGCCTGGAACAGGCGTTGAAAATCGATCCTAACGACTGGTTAAACTGGGGCAATCTGGGCGACACGTTGTTTCAGATTCCGGCACGACGCGCGGGGGCGAACGGCGCCTATCAAAAGGCAATCGACCTGGCGAATGCTCGGCTTCAAGTGAATCCGCGAGATGCGCTGACGCTGGCTTTTACCGCCGATTACTGCGCCATGATGGATCGAGAGACTCAGGCGCGAGAAAAATTGGCGCGCGCGCTGGAGGCGGCACCCGGGGACGCGGATATTTTGTTTCGCGCCGCAATCCTTTATAACCACTTTGGAAACGCGGAGAAGACGATTGAATTTCTTACTAAGTCGGTTGCGGCGGGTTATTCTCGGACTGTAATACGCGATACTCCCGATTTCGACCGACTGAAAGACGAGCAACGCTTTCAGGCGTTACTGGCCGGAAATTAAACTATCAGGGAGTTACGTGAACTCCGGGATCGGGGCACTTTTTTGGGGGGGTAGCGTCTTCTTCAAGAAGATAATAGCGAAACTTGCAGTCTGTAAATCCAGACTTAAGGCACGGGTCATCGGCGGTCACGGGCGGAGTCGCCTTCTCGAAAGGATGGTCGTTAATAGCGGGGTTTCCCGGCGGATGGAGAGGCGTCCTTCCTTCCTTGAAGTGAACCGAATAATGGTGACCATCTTGAGCATGCCAGATTATTGATTCACCGACATGTACATCCACCCAATCCGGATCCGGAGTGCACTCAACCTTGACGTTCACCGGCAGCGGTGCGGTGGATGATTTAACGGCATGATTGCAACTATGCCAGCCAACTGTCGCTAAAAGCGGTAATAAGGTCCAAGATCCAAGCCTCCCGAAAGTTTTCATAGGGTGCTCTCTTTCTTTCGTGCTCGCCTGTGGAGTGTTCGAAAAACTGCAGGGCAGTTTGGCTGGGCGGGGTGCCGTTGTCAAGTGCGAAGCGCGGGTGGGTACATATTTTTGCGGGCTGGGGCGGGTTACGCCGGGGATGCGCTTGCAAGGGGCATTAACAGCGGCTAAAATCACTTAGTATCGAGTTCCCCAATAGTAAGCGAAACGCGTTTTGTTGCATCCGCATTTCCCTGCTATGGTTTTGATCCCCGTTGTATTGCTCTTAAGACAGTGAAATCGGGCTTTGGGCCTGAATGGAGTTGTGCGTTGACTATTTTGATCACTATTATTCACGTTCTTGTTTGCCTGTTTCTTATCGCTGTCGTATTGCTGCAGAGCGGCAAGAGCGGCGATTTGGCTGCGGCTTTTGGAGGCCAGGGGAGCCAGACGGCATTTGGTCCGCGTGGAGCGGCTTCGGTTCTTTCTCGCGCGACCACGTGGTCGGCAATCATATTTATGCTGACATCGATCACGCTTTCGATTTATGCGGCGCGGCGCAGTGGGCCGACGTCCGTGCTTACGGGAGTGAAGACGACGCAAACGAAATCGCAGCCGGTGTCAACGACTCCGTCTCCGGCCGCGCCGCCGACTGTACCGCAGAATCAGGCGCCGACTCAGAAATAGTTGTTCGTGGGGCGACGGGCGCCGTCGCCCGTCCTGTTCTAAGTTGCAGTTCTGGTCGGGCGAGGACGTCCGACTCTCCATCGACTCTTCTCTTCGCTTCACGTCTTTTCACTTCGCCGTCTTTAGCGCTTCCCCGTCAGCGCACCAGGAAGGGATTTTCTTCTCTTTCCTCGCCTATGGTTGTGGTCGGGCCATGCCCTGGGATCACCACGGTCTCGTCTGGCAGCGTCATGACGCGGTCGTGCAGGGAGCGCATGATTTTTGCGTGAGAGCCACCGGGAAGATCGGTGCGTCCGATGCTGCGGGCGAAGAGTGTATCGCCAGCAATCAATAATTTTTCCGCGGGAAAATACAGGCAGACGCTGCCTTCGGTGTGGCCGGGAGTGTGCATGACATTCGCGGTGAGGCTGCCGGTTTGCAACCTTTCGCCGTCCGCAATACTTGCTTCGATTGCAACTTCGCCCGGAGCGGCCATTCCCACCCATGCCGCTTGCATATCGAGCATTTTGAGTAAGGCGTAGTCGCTCTGATTAAGGAGAATGGGCGCGCCCGTTTGCACGCGGAGTTTCATCGCTCCGCCGACGTGATCGATGTGCGCATGAGTGATGACAATCTGTTTCACCTGCAGTTTGTTCTCGCGCAGGATGGTGAGGATCTCGTCGATGTCATCTCCGGGATCGATGACCATGGCTTCATGTGTAGTCTCATCGCCGATGATTGAGCAGTTGCACTGCAGCGGGCCTACGGGCAAGATTTTGTGAATCATTGGATCATTGTAGAGAAAAGCAGCGGAGAAAAGCGCGGGCTGTATTCGATTCTAGGCTAGCGAGGAAGAGCGATCAATTTCGAAGTAAGGCCTTCTGCGTTT
>PLBX01000084.1 GCA_003135495.1 Acidobacteriaceae bacterium
CTTCTTCAACCCCGTGCCGGTGAGGAAACTAGTCGAAGTCATTCGCGGCCTGGCGACCTCGCAGGCGACATTTGATACAGTGCGTGAGCTGGCCGTGAAATTAGAGAAGACTCCAGTTGAGGTAAACGATGCTCCCGGTTTTGTCTCCAACCGCGTCCTAATGCCTCTGCTCAATGAAGCGATGTATGCCGTGATGGAAGGCGTCGCAACCGCGGAGGCGGTCGATGAAGTCTTTAAGCTTGGAATGGCGCATCCCATGGGCCCGTTGACTCTGGCTGACTTCATCGGGCTCGACGTCTGCCTGGACATCATGCGCGTGCTGCACGACGGTCTCGGGGATCCGAAGTATCGGCCATGTCCTCTGCTTATTAAGATGGTGGATGCAGGCTGGCTCGGACGTAAGAGCGGCCGCGGCTTCTACACTTACTGATTACATAAACGGTGGAGCGCCGGGCGTCCCCGCCCGGCAGACGGGCGANNGAAAAGCCGCCAGAGACCGTCTTTATTACGCGCTGGCCGCGCTGTCGGGAGTGCTCGCGGGATGGCTCGACATCAAAGTCGGCGACTTGCTGCTCACCGCGATGGTGGTCCTGATGGCGAACATGCTTCTAGGGTTTCTCAGCCCGCGGCGGCCCTGGCGTTGGGTGTTGCTCGTGGGAGTGTTCGTGCCAATCGTGGAATGGCTGGCCTACTTCTTTCTTTCGCAGAAACCGGAGCGAGCGCAAATTTACGAGTCGTTCCTCGCCTTCGTCCCCGGTATCGCCGGCGCCTACGGTGCATCTGTGGGCCGCAGCGTGCTCGACAATTTGTTCGCGCGGAAGTGAGCGGGACCGGAATGGCGATGCGCGTGGGTTAGCTACGGCTCGGCTGGGAACTGGGCGCCGGTGCCGCTAGGCCGCAGCCACTTGGCGCGCGCGGGGTCGCCGGGCGTTGCCGTTTTCCGATTTGCCCTTTTTGTTCCAGCCGCCAAGATCGAGCGCGACCGCCATGCAGGCAGCGCGCAACTCGTCTGCACCGTCCCGGTCGACCATGGTACGAGCTACGATCATGCCTCCGATGGACAGCGCGGCTATGCTTTGCGCGGTGGCGCGGCGACGTCGGCCATTCTGGATCAGGCTCCGCTCCAGGACGCTTACCATTGCCTTGAACACGGTTTCAAGGCGCGCCTCGCACTTACACCGCTACGGGCGACGTCGGTCGGCAAGGCAACCATGGGGCAGGAGTTCTCTACGTCCTCGAAATGCTGGCGCGATAGATAAGCGCGGACGACTTGCGAGCCTACGTCGGTCGATGACAGATCGACATGCACGCCCTCCCAGCAGCTTTTCCACTGTGGGTCGGTGAAGAAGCATCCTAGTACCTCGGTATACAGATCGCTCTTGCTATTGAAGTAACTATAGAATCCGCCGAGTGTCAGACCCACACCCGCCATGATCTGCTGCAAAGAGACGCTCTCAAAGCCATGCCGGTTAAATAGCCTGCGTGCGCTGTCGATGATGTCTTTCTTCACTGCCGCGCGATGACCAACGGGATAGGGCATAAGGCCTCCGTATGCTTAAGCCGCGAGTATGCCGCGAAGGGGTTTTCCCTGTCCATTGAAATATTATCTTGAACATATTTTCGTGCGGTGCTGTCATGCGGAAGAAAGTTGAAGGCAAGAAAATACGGAGAGGACGACGACGATGACGATGATCACGAGGACAAGCGACAGAACAATTCCGGCGGCGCTGGAGAATCGGCCTACGCGGCGGCAAGCAATCGTCGGCGCGGCGATGGCATTCGGCGGACTCGCTCTGGGCTCAACTGCGGCTTGGGCGGGAGCCGACGAGGAGATTTCTCATACGGCGGAAGCCATTCATCAAGAGCCGGTTTTCAAAGCAAGCAGGAAGCGCGTCTATGAAGCACTTACTGACACCGCACAGTTCGACAAGGTCATAGCCCTCAGTGGCGCTCTAAAGTCCTTACCGCCGGAATTCAACCAGCCCACGGCGATCAGTCGTGACGTAGGAGGCGCGTTCGTACTCTTCGGCGGCTATATCACGGGACGAAATATCGAACTGGTGCCGAACGAGCGCATCGTTCAAGCCTGGCGCGTGGTCAGATGGGAGCCCGGCGTCTACTCCATTGCGAGGTTCGCGCTCGCGGATGAGGGCGCGGGGACGAAGATCGTGTTTGACCATACAGGCTTTCCCAAGGACATGGGGGAACACCTGGCTTCGGGATGGAAAGCGCACTATTGGGAACCGCTCGCTAAACTTCTGGCGTAGGCGCGGCAGTGGATTTTTCAGGGGGGAGGCGGCAGGGTTCCTCAAGCAGTTCCCCCAAAGGTACCGATCCTAGAAATTCCGCTGCTCTTTCCACAGTGCTTCGCGGTAAGCTTACAGCCTATATGTCAGTCACAGTGTCGGTGCTGGCCAGCGGCAGCCGTGGAAACTGCGCGCTGGTGGCAACGAGTTCCACGCGCATTCTGGTCGATGCCGGCCTATCCGGCCGCGAGACCTTCAAGCGCCTGCGCACCCTCGGCGAACGCTCCGAAGACATCACTGCCATCCTGATTACCCATGAGCATTCCGACCACGTGGCTGGCCTGTACCGCCTGGCTACAANNATTCGCAACAGCCTGCGCAACGCGTCCAGCGACGATTCGACAACAACTCCCGCTTTGCCGATTCCAGATCTACCCCAGTGTGAACTGCCCAAAGCGGAGCTTCCGAAAGTGGAGCTACCCAAAAAAGAGCATTTCTGTGCCGGACGCGGCTTCTGCATCGGCGATATCGAAGTCATGCCCTTCACCATCCCACACGATGCTGTCGATCC
>PLBX01000043.1 GCA_003135495.1 Acidobacteriaceae bacterium
AACCGCCCGGGCTCGTACGCTTTCTGCTTACGCCCCTGTAGTCTATCTTGTTCTGGCCAATTCGGAGGCTAGAAGTACAACTTCAAAGCAAACTGCATCAGCCGCGGATCTTTGACCTGGGTGACTTGGCCAAACTGCGAACCGTCCGTGATGTTACCGTCTGGATTGTAGAACTGCGTGTGGTTGAAGAGATTGAACACTTCGGCACGAAACTCGGCGTGCGTCCGTTCGGTCACCGCGATATTTTTCATTAAGACAAAATCAGTCTGGCTGATTCCGGGTCCACAGCAAATCGTGCGTGGCGCGTTGCCGACGTAACCAAACACGGACGAGTTGTCGAAGTGCGACGTGTTATTGAAATAATAATTACTGTTGTCCTGCGGCCTCTGATGCGTGAAGGGCGCGATCTGATTCGGTTCGCCCGGCAATTCGAAGTCGAAACTGTTCATCAACTCGTTGTCAGCGGAGGACGTGATGCGAATCGGAAAACCAGTCTGGTAGGTCGTGATACCCGACACAGCCCAGTCGTCAAGCACCTTTCCGGCAAAGCCATTATATTTTCGAATCGGAAGCTGCCAGTAGTAACTGATGACAAAGCGATGCCGCGCGTCAAAGAGCGAAGGGGCATAGTTATGAGCGCCCGGCAGTGGATTCAATATCCCTTCAAAGCTCGACGCCTCATCGATCGACTTGCTCCACGTATAAGCTGCCGTAAATTGCAATCCGTGAGCAAATCGTTTCTCCAAAGATGCCTGCAAGGAGTTATAGGCGGAGCTGGCAATCGTGTCCTGGGCGAAGATGCTGCTGTAGACCGGAACGCCATTGACTGGGCAACCGGTGCCCGTCATCGGATCACATTGAGGTGACGAGTACGGCCGCAAGCCGACTAAGGTAATGCCATTGGGTCCGATGGTTGTGCCTGCGGGAATAACGGAATGGTTTTGCGCGTAGGGCAAGTGCAAATCCGTTGGCAGGACTGTTCCCCCCGGAATGAAGAAGGGAGCGTCCTCCGTGAATTGGCCGCAAGTTCCCGAACCGAGAATGCTATTGAGGTCCAAGCACGTCTGCGGATTGGAGTAATTAATATCGTGCGTGGCGAGCAAACGATGCCCTTGCGTTCCTACATAGGCAAGTTCCAGCTTCATGTCCCTAGATAGTTCGCGCTGGACGGTGAGGTTGTACTGCGCCGAGTACTGCGTGCGCAGGTGCGGTTGGAAGTCGCCGAACAGAAGCAGAGGTTCGAATATCGCCCAATCCTGGGGCGTCCCTCGTTTCGGATTGAGAACTCCGTTAAAGGGATTGAGATAAGTGGTCGCGCCATCTTGACCCAGGAAAGGCTGATTAAACTGCGTCTCATATACAAATGTGCTGCCGCCGAAAGGAGGTTCAGCGCCAAACTGCGCCAGCACCAGTTGCTCCATTGGGTTATAAAAGAGCCCCCATCCAGCGCGAATGCTGGTCTTGCCGGAACTCCCCGGGCTCCAAGCGAGGCCAATACGTGGAGCAAACGCTTTGTAATAAGTGGACGTCATCCCGGCAGGAACACCAGGATCGCCGGGCACGACTAACCCGACGGCATCTTGCGACGTGCAGTCGGTATTAGGACCGCCACAAGGAAAGACCGTGGAAGCCTGGCCCGGACGGAAAGTCTGGACGTGCTGAGCCTTGTCGGCCAGCGGTGTATCTAACTCCCAGCGCAGCCCATAGTTCAAAGTTAGATTCGGCTTAATTTTCCAGCTATCCTGCGCGAACAAATACAGCCCAGTATTGCGCACATATTCGACCTGGCCCGACCCTTGGCCAAACTGGTCAGGCAGTCCTAGCAAGTAGTTCGGATAAAGATTGTTCGCTCCCACATCGTTCGGACCGCCGCCATAATAGGAGAATGTTCCGTTCACGTTGTAGTAGTAAAACTGGTTGAACTCCTGACGCCGGGCATCCACGCCAAACTTGAAGGTGTGGTTCCCCTTAACCTTCGTCAGGTTATCAGACCACTGGAAGGAATTTCCTGCCTGCGGAAGTTCACCTTCCGAATCGTTGCCGATCGAAAATCCACCCGAAATCGAGATGAAGGGGAGGCCTTCACGGTTGGGTCCCAGAAACGGATGGATACCGTAGAGACTGCCGCTGGGATCGGTTGAGTTGTCACCGTAGAAACAGGGAACGGGAGCAGTGAGCCACGATGGCGGCGGCGGACAATTGTTCTGCACCAACCCCGTCCTCTGCGGATGCTGAAATGTTCCCTGCCCTTCGCGGTTGTAATTAAAGCGGAACTCATTCACGGTGCTGTTATTGAGCGTCCAAGTATGCGTTATGTTCCACTGCTGGATACGCTGATCCAGGTTACTTCCAAAACCCGGAACGTTGGCACCAACCAACTCAAAATTCGCGAATGGTTGCAGAATGCTGCTGTCATCAAAATAGTAGTAGACGCTAAGGTTCTGTTTGTCATTCAGTTTATGGTCGAGCTTTACCGTAAACTGATCGCCGCGTATCGGTTCGGTGGGAACGGTAGTGATCAGAGAGCCGCCATTTGGCGCAGTGGGAACAAACTGCAGCAGATCAACCGCTGTGGGATCCATGCAAGCCAAAGGAATCTGGCTACCAGGAAATACACTCGCATACGTCGCTCCATCCGCGATCGTTCCGCCTCCAATAGCAGTTGTGGCTGCCTGGCAACCCGGACGATTGGTTAGGATGGAAGAGTTTGTCAACGTACCGGCAAAGGTGCCGGCTGGATTCACATCGGTAAAGTCGGAGACAATCTGCCCATTCACTAAATTGGTAGGTGACGGTCTCTCCTGCGCGGTGGGCACTGTCACGACTGGAGAGGTTAGGCCCTGCCGTATGCGCCGCCCTTCATAACTCGCAAAGAAGAACGTTCGATCCTTCTTAATGGGTCCACCAAACGTTCCGCCGAACTGGTTCTGATTGAACTGCGGCTTCGCGCAATTCAGGCCTTCCGCCTCCGTCAGGCAATACGGGCTGGCATTCAATGCCTTGTTGCGGAAGAATTCAAACATGTTGCCGTGCCAATCGTTCGTACCCGACTTCGTAACCACGTTGACGACCGATCCAGAATTGCGCCCGTACTCCGCGTCAAAAGTATTCGTCAGAACACGAAATTCCTGAATGCTGTCGGGCGAGGGCTGCACCGTCGGAAGGTTGACGAAAAGATCGTTGGCGTCGCCGCCGTTCACGCTGAAATTGTTAGAGCGTCCGCGGCCACCGTTCACCGACACCGCGCCGGGACTATCGCTGCCATAAATCAGCGTGTTGCTGGACCCGACCGTCGACATGACTCCCGGCTGCAACTGCAGAAGCTGATAAGTGTCGCGCGAATTCAGCGGCAGGTTCGAGACCTGTTGCGAATCCATCACCGCGCCGAGTTGCGTGCTCGTGGTGTCGACCAGCGGCGCCTCCGAGGTCACTTCGATCGTCTCTTTGTTTGCGCCGATCTGCAACACCGAATTGAGAGTGACCACCTGGTTGAGATCGACGTTCACCCCATGCTCCAGATTTTTCTTGAAACCGGTGAGATCGAACTCCACGCTATAAACTCCGACGACCACCTGCGGAAAACCAAACTCGCCGCTCGAATTTGAAACCGACGTCTGGCTCACGTTCGTCGCCTCATTGGTAGCCGTAATCTTCACGCCTCCCAGCGACGCGCCGCTCGAATCGGTAACGTGCCCAACGATGCGGCCGCCCGTGCTCTGCGCCGACATCAGCGCGCTACAGACCAGGACACAACCCAGGAGCGCGAAGCTCATGTAGCGGCGAACGCATTCGTCCGCCCACCTGAACAGTTTTTGAGACAGTTTTCGGGGAAGTTTAGACGATGGCATAACGCAGGTTCCTCCAAATCTCACGGACAATTTTGCTTGATCCGAATACAGC
>PLBX01000167.1 GCA_003135495.1 Acidobacteriaceae bacterium
ATCTGACGAGCCGGTGAATATCGCTATTTCCCGTAAAGCAGTGCGGGAATCAGCGGTCATATGCCGTTGTCTTCGGGCTGCGGCAGACGGCGAGGTGAAAGGAAAAGGGTGCATCACCAGAAACTAGCTGACGAACACGAGGGCGCTCAACTCCAATTGAGCGTTGCTTGAAAACAATAAGGACAGGTCATGAACCAGCGGACACTAAGAAAGCACCAGGAGCTTGCGCGACGCATGGAAAAATTGGAAGCGGAGACATTCCGCAGAACCAAGTTCCTTAGCGCGANNCCAAACCAGAGATCCACATTGGCGAGAAGTGGGCGCAGCTTCGCCATACCGGCCGTTTCCCGAAAAACCGTACTTTCCGCCTATCATCGAAGTGCTGCGCCGCGAGCCAGTCGTTTTTTGCCTCAAGAGCCGCGACCTGATGTTGTCCTGGCTTGTTGTGGGTTTTTTCACTCACGACTGCATGACGCATCCGGGCGTTGAAATCCTGTTCCAGAGTCAGACCGAAGAAAAGGCCGCGGAGTTAGTTGATTATGCGAAGTGCCTCTATGATCGGCAGGATGAAGACATTAAAGATCGTTATCCACTCGCACAATCGCTCGGGAAGCAGAGCTCGCTGGAGTTGAACTTTAGAGAAGGGAACCGGATTGTCGGCATTCCGCACGGAGCCGACAAAATCCGCTCTTACCACCCAACCGCGCTGTTCATTGATGAAGCCGCGTTTATTCCGGACGCCGATGCGTCATTCAATGAGGCGATTGCAGCGGTTCAGAAAATAGTCGTACTGAGTTCGGCTGGACCCGGCTTCTTCGAAGATGTGTGTGTGAGTGCTGAATGAAAGAACTAGTCAAGGGTCTTATAGAGAAACGCACGCCGGAAGGCATCTGCGTGCTTAACTGCCACTATTCCGTCGATCCCGATCGCGCAAAACCGGAATGGAAAAAGCAGGAGCGGCGCAAGTATACGTCGGAAAGCAAATGGCAGTCAGAGCAGGAACNNGCAATAAGTACGGTCACAAAATCATCATTGATCCCGAGACGTCGGGATTCAAGCCGTCGCCGCATTGGACTTATTTTGGTGGATTTGATTCGGGAAAGAAAAATCCCACTGCCGCGTTAATCGCCTGTATTGACGAGGACGGGACCATCTATATTTTGCGCGAGTACTACATCCGTGGATTGAGTCCGAAGGAGCACGTTCCTTTGCTAAAACAGTTTATCGGGTTTGAAAGCACTCCAATGTACGCCGACCCGTCGATGTTCCATGCAACCCACGCGCAGAACGACGGGAAGTTTAAGGCGATTGCGTCGCTCTACGCGGAAGAAGGCATTGTAAATCTGGGACCGGCTCCCGAGAATAATGAACTGATGGGTATTGAACGGATCCTGTCCTACTGGGCAAACCTCGACGAATGTGAGCCGAAACTGAAAATCGTGTGTCCGAAGGCTTTGCAGGATATCGCAAAGCCAGTATACGGAATCCGAAATGACGGTTGTCCCAACCTTCTATGGGAGCTTCGCCGGACTCGACGAGCCGAACTGACGCCAACTCAGTTGGCGACCCATAATCCCACGGAAATGATCGTCGATAAAGATAATCATCTTCGTGACAGCCTGAAATACGCGGTGCTTGCGTGCCCGGATCCTGCTGTAAAGAGTTGGCAGCAAGAGGCTGCCGAACAGATTGCCCCTATGGCGGCGAATGGTGATCTGACAAGTTGCCTGATTCGATATCAGCGGTGCCAAGAAGAGGCTGAAGATTGCGACCGAGACCGACCGATGGTCTATCTTGGCCGCCGCAGTAGCAGAAGGAGATATTAAATCGAACCCTTGCAGAAAAAAAATCGTTGTCAAGCTCGCACTAAAGCAGGAGAACCATGTGGCGCGGCGCCTACTGCGGGAGGACTGTGCTTTTTTCATGCCAACCCCAACCAGGCATCCGTGCTCGGCCGTATCGGCGGCAGAGGCAATCGCAGCCTGGTCCCCGACAATCTGGACCCGCTACCGACATTGGACAATGTGCAGGCGGTGCAGGAGACGATAGCTCGGCTGATCGGGGATGTTTACGCCGGCAAGACCCATCCGCGAGTCGCTTCCGGCCTCTCACAGCTGTTGGCTTTGCAGTTACGCACGATTGAAATCACGGGGATGGCGAACCTTGAACGGCGCATCGCAGAACTGGAGAGATCGAGACTAGACGAGGTGGACGCGAAGCTTGCCGAGATCGCCGGAACTTCGACCGGAATAGAGTTAGGGAGAGAATGAGCGGATTCGAAAGCCCTTGGCATATGTCTAACTCGGTGTCTTGTATTTCGGTGATTCACCGCTTGATATGGCTAAAGCCGTTGCGCGGACAAAGGCATCAAGCCATGGCTTGTGAAAACTGGACCACTGAATTGAGCGCGAAATTCCACATATGCGAGGGCGCAAATCTTGCCACTCTACAATTAAGGAATACGAGTCTGTTTATGGTCGCGCCACCGAAGCGTTTCTTGTGTTTCTTTCTTGAGCTGCACGGGCACGGAGCTGTTAAAGCTCAGACAACGAAAGAGGAAGCGTGAAGACCGAAGCTCGAGCGCGGCAACTAGTGTTGGGCGGCTACCAGCAGTTGCTGCACTCCTTGGTGTCATCCGGAACTTTTGTTGCCGTTGCCAGCAGGAACGATCCTTTCCTGCAAGAAGCGTTCGCCCAGTGCGATCTCATTCTCCGAGCGGATGATATTTTTCCCTTCGACATGCATTGGGCGCGAAATCAGAATCTGTATCGCGAATCCTCTCTCTCTGGAACATTTCTTGGGACGACGTCCTGTGTGTGGACGACAGCGCCATGGACTTAGCCGAGATTAAGGTGGCACATCCCAGCATAGAGTGTCGGTGGTTTCCACGCGAAGATCCGCAAGCTGCTGGAAGGTGTGCGCGATTTGTTCGGGAGAGACCAGATAAAGTAATTCTCGTAGAGGCATTATGTTAGGCAGTGTGAAATGAGTTTCCGGAGATTCGCCGAGCGGTTAAGTCGAGGGGTGATATTGCACCGCCGTCTGCCCTCAAGGTTTGGACGTCTTCCTATATACGTTACCCCGGACGCAGGGTTGCGCTATTGGTCGAGCATGTCACGAATTGATCCGCTGCTATATAACATGGCAGAGGAACTTGTAAGTTCGAGTTCTGTGGTGTGGGATGTAGGGGCCAACGTGGGACTCTTCAGTTTTTGCGCGACCTCCCGCTCAGGTCGATCTGGTTTCGTGCTCTCAATCGAGCCGGATCTGTGGCTTGCGAATTTGATAACCCGTTCCGCGCGAGAACTGGCCCGACATGGATGTTCGGTGGTTGAAGTTTTGTGCGCGTCTGTTTCGGATTCCACCCGCGTCTCCAGCCTTCAGATTGCTGAACGGGCGAGAGCTTCGAATCACTTGGCTGACGCTGCGGGGTCGAGTCAGGCGACCGGTTCGCGATGTGTTCAACGCACTGTTTCGCTGACGTTAGATTTACTTTTGGACTATTTTCCCGCGCCTTCGGTGGTGAAAATCGACGTGGAAACTCACGAGGTCAGCGTGTTGCGGGGGGCAAGGCGGATGTTAAGAGAGGCTCGGCCGGTAATTTGGTGCGAGGTCTCACACGAAAACTCCACTGAAATCACCGAATTGCTGCACGCTGCGGGTTATAAACTGTACGGAGCAGAAAAATTCCCACATCCGCACACAGATCGGGCTTGGTTTCACACGCTAGCGGTTCCTACAGCTTCTTCTCGCTAAGCGATGAGAAGCAAAACAATTCGAGGGTTAAGGCACATGCCAAGCACGCGCCAAGGATCAATTCGACTGTTCCGTTTCGCTGGCATTGATTTATTTCTTCACTGGTCTTGGTTCTTGGTGGCGGCATTTGAGATACAGAATCGAGCCGGAAGATATTCCTCGATCACCTGGAACGTGCTGGAATACCTGGCGCTGTTTTTGATCGTGATGCTGCACGAATTCGGTCACGCGCTGGCTTGTCGCCAAGTTGGCGGGCGGGCAAATCGGATAGTCCTGTGGCCCCTTGGCGGTGTGGCCTACGTCGACCCGCCGCCCCGTCCAGGCGCCACGCTCTGGAGCATCGCCGCCGGACCATTAGTCAATGTTGCACTCTTCCCCATTCTCTATATCGTTTTCATGCTCGGCCGATCATGGGGATGGGCGGTTACCATGCCTGACGCTTTGAGGCTCGCGGAATCAATACTTTTCATTGACGTAGCGCTGCTGCTGTTCAATATTCTGCCGATCTATCCTCTCGATGGCGGGCAGATTCTTCGGTCTTTGCTATGGTTTGTAATGGGGCCGGCGCGAAGTTTATTGGTAGCGACAACAATCGGCCTAATTGGGGTAGCCGCCTTTATCGGGCTTGCGATCTGGACGCGCTCAGTCTGGTACGGCGCAATTTCCATCTTCATGCTCATGAATTGCTGGAGCGGGTTACAGCACGCCCGAGCGCTTTTACGTTTCGCAAAACTGCCGCGTCGCGACGGCCTTGCCTGTCCAAGTTGTAAAGCGCCGCCTCCAGTTGGAGATTTCTGGCAGTGTGGACACTGCAATCAGCCTTTCGATACGTTCGCAACTCTCGGAGTGTGTCCGCATTGCGGCGCACGATATACCACAACGAAGTGCCTCGATTGCGGCGCAATGAATCCCATCGCCGACTGGACGGTTCACAATTACATACCGACGAGTGTGTAACTGCTTAGCTTAGGCTGACGTTTTCGATTCTAGTGTTCGCAAACTGGTCCGTAATCTCACCAGAACCGCCCCCAGCGCGGCGAGTTTGACAATCCAGATAGCAAACACCGAGTTCACCAGCCAATTCGGTGACGCGCCAACTCTCCGCAGCAGAAACGGCAGAAAATTCCACGTGGTGATGTGAACATAATCCCACTGATCCTCGGCCATGGAATCATTCGTCAAGCCCCATGCATCCATCTTTCCCAACGCAAAAGCCACGATGTTTTTAAATCGCAGCCCAATAACAAATGTGGGGTGACCAAGCGTTTCCATTTGATAAATTTCCAGCGGCAGCCAGAAGGCCAAAGATGCCAGTTGGACAATCAGGCTAATTACGACGAGCACCCATCCTCCCACCCAGATCGCATTTCCTAATTGCTCTCGATATCGCATCATCAGCGGAACCGCAAGAAGCGCTGCCATCTCCACCGATGTCGAGACATAGCGATCTCCCCATGCGAAGTCGCCGCTCCAGTACGTGTATCGCGCGTAGAAAGAAATGTAACCTAACAACAGCAGAAGTGAGGTCATTCCGTAGGCACGCACCTCGGGAACCAGACGCTTCCACAGCAAGATCAAAACTACAATTGCAAGGATCAAGAGAGGATCGAAAAGAAAAATTGATTTTTCCGGCTGCAGGAGCGGACTAAGAAAACCAATGTGAAACGGCGTACTCCATGGAAAGTTCGCCGGCAGCGCGGGGTCCCGCTGGCGGTATTCCAGCGCGAAAAACGTTACATAAGTATTGGTGAAAGAACCGAAACGGTAAAACTGGTAGGCGCGATCGACTAACAGAAAAAACAAATAGACCGGAACCGCCACTCTGCCATAGTCGACCGTGCGTCGCCACAGTTCGCGACCTCGAACCTTATCGAACCAAAGAACCAAGAAAATAAAAACTCCCCCGGCAATCAGATCGAGAACCGTGGTAAGGCGAGTAAGCAGGTTCAATCCGAGCGCGCACGATCCGATGAACAGCGCACGGCGGCTATTCCTCCGCAACCATTCGTACTGGAATGAAAATCCAACCAGCGTCAGCAACATGATGTAGTTGTTCTCCATCA
>PLBX01000579.1:0-4856 GCA_003135495.1 Acidobacteriaceae bacterium
CCCGTAATCACCCAAGACCGGGTGATGGGATCTTTGCGAAGTTCCATGCGGTTAAGAAGAACAAAAGAATTCGTAATTTGCAATTGGTGATTTGTAATTTGAATCCTGGATCAGACTGGCGGCTAACGCCACATTCGAGGAATTGCAAATTACAAAATTACACATTACAACTTACCCATCACCAATTTCTCCATGTCCGAGCCTTCCACTCCCCTGATGCGGCAATATTCCGCGATCAAGAAAGAGCACCCCAACGCCCTGCTCTTTTTTCGCTTGGGAGACTTCTATGAGCTTTTTTTCGACGATGCCATCCTAGCCGCCCGCGAATTGCAGATCACTCTAACTTCGCGCAACAAAGAAAAGGGTATAGCCGTTCCAATGTGCGGCGTTCCCTATCACGCCGCCGAAGGCTACATCTCAAAACTGATTCGCCGCGGTTTCAAAGTCGCAGTCTGCGAACAAGTGGAAGATACTCGCCTCGCCAAGAAATTAGTGCGCCGCGAGGTGACACGCGTAGTCACCCCGGGAACCGCAGCCGATTCGTCCCTGAATGCAGAAGACAATAATTTTCTGGCAGCCATAGCGACGGTTGGAGATCGCACGGGTTTCGCCGCGCTCGATCTCTCCACAGGAGAGTTTCGAGCCACCGAATTCGCCGGAGAATCCGCCGTCAGACGCATTCAAGAAGAACTTGAACAATTGCGTCCAAAAGAAATACTATACGGCTCTTCCGCCCCTCTGTTCGAAAACAGAGACGGTGTGAGAAAGAACAATGGAGCGACGGGTGTCCCCGCCCGTCCAGCGGCAAACTCTTCGGCAACTCCCGCCCCTGCGCGCGCAACCGGCGGCATCACCGAAACCCCGCTAGACGACTGGATCTTCGCCCCCGACCACGCCCTCCCGCTCCTGGAAAATCACTTCGGCGTGCTCTCGCTGGAAGGTTTTGGCTTAGCCGGAAAACACGCCGCAGGTTCAGCCGCCGGCGCGATTCTCTATTACATCCGCTCCACACAGCGCGGAAAGCTCGATCACGTCGACCGCATCGGTTTCTACGAACGGCAAAATTGCCTGGTGCTCGACGCCGTGACAGTTCGCAATCTGGAACTGATCGAGCCGCTATTCTCGGGAACCGATGCCGGAGTAACCCTGTTCCGCTGCATGGACGCCACCGTAACCCCCATGGGCAAGCGCTTACTTCGTACCTGGATGCTGCGTCCATCGCTCGATCGCACCGAAATCGAGGGCAGGCTCGATGCCGTTGAAGCTCAAGTCAAAGACACAATACGTCGGGAAGAATTGCGGCGCGCGCTCGAAGGCATCCTTGACCTGGAACGTCTGCTAAGCCGGGTTACGCTGGAAACCGCGAATCCTCGCGACGTATTAGCTTTGGCCGTATCGCTCGCGCGAATTCCCCGCGTGCGCGAGATCATGGCGGAATTCTCCGCCCAGCGCATCACTGCGCTCCATCACGCGATCGACGAACTCGGCGACCTGCGCGAGAAGATCGATCGCACATTGGTTCCCGAGCCTCCGCTAACGCTGAGCGACGGCGGAGTCATTGCCCCTGGTGTCGATAAAGATCTCGATGAACTGCGCGACCTGAGCCGCAATTCGAAGCAGTACCTGGCGCAAGTCGAAACTCGGGAACGCGAGCGCACCGGAATTGGCTCGCTCAAAGTAAAGTTCAATTCCATCTTTGGCTACTACATCGAAATATCGAAAGCCAACCTGCATCTCTCGCCCGCGGATTACGAACGTAAGCAAACTCTCGTCAACGCGGAGCGCTTCACCACTCCTGAACTGAAAGAGTACGAGTCGAAGATTCTCGATGCTCAGGAAAAGATTGTCGAAATTGAGCGCCGGTTATTTGCCGAGTTGCGCTCATCAATCGCCGCCGAAGCGAAACGCATCCGCCAAACCGCGCTCGCACTGGCCGAAGTCGACGTCCTTGGGTGCCTGGCGCACATCGCAGCGCTGCGAAATTACTGCCGCCCGCGTTTTGAAAACTTGGACGATCCCGCCCATGCGGGCGATCTCGAGATCATCGAAGGACGCCATCCCGTTATCGAATTGCAGGAACTGCCTGCAGGTAGCGACCGCTTTATCCCCAACGACCTGTTTCTGAATTCCTCCTCAGTCGATTACGCGGCCAACACAGTGCCGAGCTCAATGCAAAACATAATCGTGCTCACCGGTCCGAACATGGGAGGCAAAAGCACCTACCTGCGCCAGGCGGCGTTGATCGTCATCATGGGGCAGATGGGCTCGTTCGTTCCGGCGCGCTCCGCGANNAGGCTGGGAATTGTCGACCGCGTCTTCACCCGCATTGGCGCCAGCGACAACGTAGCCCGGGGCCGTTCCACATTCATGGTCGAGATGACAGAGACGGCAGCGATTCTCCACACGGCAACCGCGCGATCATTAATATTGCTGGACGAAGTGGGCCGCGGCACTTCAACCTATGACGGCCTCGCAATCGCCTGGGCTGCCGTCGAATATCTCCACGCCCGAGTGCGCGCAAAAACTTTATTTGCCACACACTATTTCGAGCTCACCGAATTAGCCGAACAACTCAGCGGCGTAAAAAATTATCATGTCTCAGTCAAAGAGGTCGGAGGCAGCGTAATTTTCCTGCGTCGAGTCGAACCTGGCGCCGCCGACCGCAGCTACGGAATCGAAGTGGCAAAACTCGCAGGCTTGCCCCACGAGGTCGTAGTCCGCGCGCGTGAAGTTCTCGCGGAACACGAATCATCCGAGCATCGCCTCTCCGGCCATCTGACACCAGGTTCCGCCGCGCCCGACCGTCCCACCCAGCTAACCATCTTCACTCCGCTCTCCCAGCCAGTGCTTGAAAAGCTTCGCGAAGTAGATTTGAACCGGCTAACCCCGCTCGAAGCGCTAAACTTATTGGCGGAGTTGAAGAGGCAAATCGATTAACGATGTCGAAAATTCCCGAAGGTGCTTTACACGTCGGCCAAATCCTGATCATCGGTTTCACCGGCACCGAGATGTCGCCGCGCCTCGCTTCCCTGCTCACAACAATTCAACCCGCGGGCGTGATCCTCTTCGCTCGCAACATCAACAACGCCCTTCAGACTCACGCCCTTCTGCGCGAGTGTCAAAAGTGCGTAGCAACTCCCCTCTTTACCTGCGTCGACCTCGAAGGCGGCACCGTCGATCGCTTCCGCAAAGTGCTCGGCGGAGCGCCTTCCCCTGCCGAAGTTTTCGCGACCGGAAGTCAAAAACTTTTCCGCAAGCATGGCCGCGTCATCGGCGAAAACTGCCGTGCTCTGGGCTTTAACGTCGATTTCGCGCCCGTGCTTGACCTGGCCTTCGAGGCTTCGCGTTCGGTAATGAGTTCGCGCGCGGTATCGGATGATCCCAAAAAGGTAGCTACTTACGCGCGCGAATTTCTGCGCGGACTTTACGAAGCCGGTGTTCTCGGCTGCGGCAAACATTTCCCGGGATTGGGCGAGGCCACCCTAGATACCCATCTCGACCTCCCCAGCGTAAACAAGCCATTGAACAAAATGTGGGAGCAGGATCTGGTTCCCTATCGCATGCTGCGGCGGGAACTTCCCTTCGTGATGGTTTCGCATGCCGCATTCCCCGGTGTCACCAAAGAAAGCACTCCGGCCTCGCTCTCTAAGAAGTGGATCACTGACATCTTGCGTAAGAAGATTGGCTACCGCGGCCTCATCTGCTCTGACGATCTGGAGATGGGCGGCGTGCTAGCCGCCGCCGCAATCGAGCAGGCGACGATCGGCCACATCCGCGCCGGCGGCGATCTCGGGCTCATCTGCCATCAGGAAGATTTCATTCTGCGCGCTCATGAAGCGTTAATCCGCGAGTCGGAGCGCGACCGACAATTCGCCCGCCGCATACAGGAATCAGCGAAGCGCGTGCTTGCCTTCAAGAAAACAATCTTTGCTAAAAAATCAGCGCCGGGCCACCGCGCTCCGCTTCCCACTTCCGCGCGAGTCGAGAAGTTGACTCGCCAACTCTGGGAGTTTGGGGAAGAAATTCGCCTGGCAACGCTGGCTCGCAAGGAGCGCGCGTGATCGTCGCAGGCGTGATGAGCGGCACCTCCGCCGACGGAATCAACGTAGCATTGGTGCGGCTGCCGGCTGACAGCGGACGGGCGAGTCGCCCGTTCTCACACACAAACGACAACCCACATTTCACGCTCCTGGCTCACGAGGAATACCCCTTCCCTGCTCCGGTTCGCCGCGCAATTCTTGCAATGATGAATGCGGAATCGGCACGCGTGGCGGATCTAGCGCGCTTGAATTTTTTTCTCGGCGAACTCTACGCCGATGCCGTCGCAAAAACCGCCAGCAAGCATCGCATGAAGATCGACTTAGTGGGCTGTCACGGTCAAACTCTATATCACCAGGGCGAACCGCAGCAGTTCTTAGGACGAAAAATAGCGGCCACATGGCAGACTGGCGAAGGCGCCGTAATCGCGGCGCGACTCGGCGTTCCAGTAGTTTCCGATTTTCGCCCCGCAGACATCGCCACTGGAGGGAAAGGCGCTCCGCTGGTTCCGTTCGTCGACTATCTTCTTTATCGCGATCCACAAACTGGCCGCATGGCCCACAATCGCATCGCTCAAAATATCGGCGGCATCGCGAACCNNCCGGCAACATGGTCATTGATGCGGCAATGGAAGACTTTTTCAACAAACGTTATGATCGCGACGGAAAAGTTGCCGCCTCAGGCCGCGTGCTCGATGGCGTGGTTAGCAAACTATTGCGCGCCCCATTCTTTCGCCGGCAACCTCCGCGAACCGCAGGCCGTGAAGAATTTGGAAGGAATTATGCCGCTAGTTTTATCGATCTCTGTCGCGGCGCGAG
>PLBX01000579.1:4890-5085 GCA_003135495.1 Acidobacteriaceae bacterium
ATGTTGCGCAAGGCACTCGAACCTCTGGCGATCAAAGTGCGTTTCTCAGACGAGTTCGGCTTGCCCGCAGAATCAAAAGAGGCGGCGGCTTTTGCTCTCCTGGCCCACGAGACATGGCATCGGCGAGCAAGCAATGTGCCCTCCGCAACCGGAGCAAAGCGCCCGGCAATATTGGGAAAGATTTCGTATGCGTGA
>PLBX01000332.1 GCA_003135495.1 Acidobacteriaceae bacterium
AAATGTCGAGCCGTCAAGGTTTATCCCGGCCAATATGCGACCCTCTTCCTTGGTTGCCATTGCAGCGGTAGTACCTCCCATGGAATGACCGACGATTCCGATCTTCGACATATCAATGTGACCGTGCCAGAAAGCGTCGGTCGAATTCATTTCTTGTATCTTGTCGAGAACATATCGCACATCTACGACGAGCACCTCTTCGTCGAACCTGCCGATCGCAACACCCTGGGTTCTTCGATCAGCGTTGACCGGCCAATATGGTTTGGCCTTGATTTCATGTCCATCCGGGAACACTGCTATCAAGGATTCCAGAGGGTGATTGGTTGCCGCCACGACGAACCCCTGGCTTGCCAGTTCCTCCGCCAGAATCGTGTAGGTCGCCGGCACGACACCGGAGCCATGTTCCAGGAGAACAAGCGGAAAGGGTCCGCCAACTTCTATCGGTGAGCCAAGACTGGCATTTGTGAGGACGCGGTCTGCAAAATTCGGTTGCAAATCCCATTCTGCTGCTAGTGCAACAGCGGTGCCCTCGTCCATGTAACGGGCCGCCACGGACCCGTGCCTCGATGGATACCACAAAGTTACAAGCAGGTCGCGGTCGCGGGACGTGTCTCTGAGAACCATCGTCGTGGTGCCGATCGTATGGCATCCGTCCGGGGCCGGAAGCTGAAGGGTTGCTCGGCCGGTCTGGGCATGGAGTGGCGAAAGTATTAGGGAGAAGAGTGTAAGAACCAGGACAGCCCGGAGCACCAATTCGCACATGCACGACTCCTTTTGGACACTCAATATGGGATAGACGCGAGGGTGGGTGCGTAGTGAGCGCAAGAGTCAGTGATTGTTGACGTAGTCAGGGGTTAGACCAACTACGCATCGAGACGGTTCAAAGTGTCGAACGGGCATGCTTGCAAGTCGATGAAAGCAAGGCCAGATTTTTATTGGTCGGGGAGAGAGGATTTGAACCTCCGACCCCCTGGTCCCGAAGTAAGGAGTTTAATCTGTAACTGATTGGTCTGGTTGCGCTTACGAATCAGTGATCGAAACTCAAATGCGCCCTTGCGCCCTCCGGTGCCGTTTCAATGAACAGCAGAATCGTCAGGACAATTCTGGGCATCAACACCGGTCGGCAGCTCGCCGAGATAATAAAGCGAAGTACAAACGGTCGCAAAAAAATTGACGGTCTGGGCTCGGTCTCGCCCGTTCAGAAACCAGCGACAAGATGGCGGACGCAATTGACACGGGCGGCGGGAAAATCCCAACGTCCCATCACCGCAGTGAATCGAGCGTGAACCGTGTCACTGGATTTCGTTCGACACAAGGACGCGGGCTATTCTGACAATATCCTCGCGCGATCCGCGGAAAGCCCATAGTTGCGAAAGATCTTCGATGTGGCTGAGTCCAGTCTCGCCGCCAATGGCGGGAACGTGGTATTCCATTTCGCTGAACATTCCCCAGCGGCTGTTCACGCTGCAGGCCTGGGTCGAATAGCCGCGATTGTCTGGTTCGGTCCATGGGACGTCCGCGTACTCGCCGGAGGGGTTCACGAAGAAGTTGCGCACGATTAGAGCATGCTGATTGCCCGTGGGATAAATGTAGCCGATGCGGCCCGTGGTTACAGCGGCGCGAAGGCCGATCTTATGTTCGCCCGGGGCGCGCATTTTGAAGCGAACCAGGCGATCGCTGATGGTTAGTTCGTCGGGCGGCGTGTTTGCCAATCCAAAATAAATCCACGGCTCGGTTTTGGAGTAGGTCGGAATGAAAAGCTCCCCCTGGTGCGGCATTTGCGTGAGGCTCCACAACCCGACCAAAGGCGCGTCATTGGATCTGGAATCCAGAATTCGTAAAGAGGTTAGCAGCGTGTGGCCGGCATATTCGATGCTGCTGGTTCGAAGCTTTCTATCGTGGCGCAGAGGATTGTCGGCCGCCCCAACCGATTTTGTGATCTCGAGTTGGACTCGCTTCTTGGAGCGGAAGGCGTCAATCGTGAGGCGATTAGTGAGCTTGATGTCGTGACCGGTCTTCGACAATTCGTAGTGGCCGGGATCGAGGCTACGTGGCTGCCAGTAGCCTGCGATGTCGATGTCGGGGTATTTAGGAAAGAAGAAGTCGACTTCGGGGGCGAGCCAAGTCCGGTCCCCGCCGGAATTCTGCCAGTCGTCGCTGGCGTAGTAGGCGCGGGCGTCCTTTATATCGTTGAGGACGGAGTTCGTCCAAAGGAAATTTTCGTCGCTGCCGGGCGCGAACATGCCGAGAATGCGGCCGCCATAAGGCAGAATCAGGAGCCGAGTCCCGTCACTGGTCTGCTGGAGTTCGGCAGGTTTGCCGACCGCTTTCAGTGTTGTCAGAAGATCTTGCAGCATTTCTGGCCACCTATATGCCGGGAATATAACCTTTGCCGAAGGTGTTGGTAGACTCTTTTCTGAAATCAGACACGAGGGACATCATGGCAGTGGTGCCGCCGTCGGCCACGAGGGTTTGTCCAACGATGAATGAGGAATCGTCGGAGCAGAGGAAGGCAGCGAGCCGAGCTATATCCGATGGCTCGCCACAACGGGCCACTGGAATTGCGTTGTAGCCCGCCTGCGCCGCTATCTCTTCAGTGAAGCCAGGAATGCACTTAAAGTAATTTTCGACGGTGATCCATCCGGGGGCGATGGCGTTGACGCGGATGCCTTTGTGGGCGAGTTCTACGGCAAGCGACCGCGTGTAGGCGATGATGGCTCCCTTAGTGGCGGCGTAGACGGAGTGTTCAGGAACACCTTGCAGGCCGTGCACCGAGGACATGTTGCAGATGACACCGCCAGCGGCTTGAAGCATGGATTCGACGACGCGCTGGGTGAGGAAATATTGTCCGCGAAAATTGATGTTGAATAGTTTGTCGANNACGGGTAACCTGCTCCAAGAGGTCGAAGTCGGCTTGGAACGCGGTGGAGCGGCGGCCGAGGGACTGCACTTCTTTTACGGCGTCGTTGACTCCGGTATCGGTTTGGACGTAATGAAAGACCACATCGGCGCCCTGGCGCGCAAATTCGAGACCTATTTCATGTCCGATGCCTGTATCGGAGCCGGTGACCAGCGCTTTTTTCCCTTGCAGTTTTAATTGTTGAGACATATGAGGATCGACCAGCCTGGATCGTTTTATCGCTGCATTACGATAACATCGCCGGCCGCGAGTTGCGGTGGAGTGCGTCAGCGGACACTCTACGACTCGCACGCGAATATTGTCAACAATAATGTTGACTACGCAGAAGCCGTTCATAGATAATTCGGGACGCGCTTCGCGAATTTCATCATGAAAATCACTGCTGTTGAAACCATCTACCTGCCGCGGGGAGTCACGGTTCACGTGGGGGCGATCAACTACCTGTGGGTGCGCATTCATACCGATGAGGGGTTGATCGGTCTCGGGGAGAGCTATCCGAACGCTGAGGCGGAGGCTGCGGTGGTGCACTCGCGGCTGGCGGCGGTGCTGCTAGGGCGGGATCCAAGCGCAATCGACCGGCTGTGGGCGGACATGTTCCTTTCCGTTTCCTACAGCGGTTGGGCTGGCGCGGAGATGCGTGCGATCAGCGCCGTCGACATCGCGCTCTGGGATCTG